>JAIRTD010000310.1 GCA_031255115.1 Spirochaetaceae bacterium
TCATGGTTAACCCCATTCGGATGCCCTCCTTCAGGCACCCTTAGGTTAATTTGGGTAACATTTTCAATTTGAGGCATGGGCTCTTTTCGGTAACATTTTTCATGAGGCAACGCGGCCCCTTTTCTCTGAGGCCCCGGACAGCGTATACTCACTTTTGTGAGTACAAGCCTTGTTTTTTTCTGGACCGGACTTCTGTCCTTTTTGCCGATTTCCGAACTGCGCGGGGGGATTCCTTTTGCGCTGGCCCAGGGCCTGCCCTGGTACCTGGCCTGTCCTTTTGCGGCTCTGGTAAATATTCTGGTGGCGCCGGCCTGCTGGGCGTTTCTTTCGACGCTGCACAGGTTCTTTTTTGCCCTTTCCGAAAGGCCTTTTTTTTCCTGGTACCGCCGTCTTTTTGACCACGTTGTTGAGCGGGCGCGGAAAAAGCTCCAGGCCGGGGTGGAAAAATGGGGCTGGCTGGGCGTGGCGGCCTTTGTGGCTATACCGCTGCCCCTTACCGGCGCCTGGACCGGAACCCTGGGGGCCTGGGTACTGGGGCTGAGCAGGAGAAAAACCCTGGCCGCGGTAATACTCGGCGTATCTGTTGCCGGCGTTATTGTAAGCATGGTAACGCTCTTTGGTATAGAAGCCCTGCATTTTTTTGTCAAAAAGGTTTAAGCGTTTCATGTCCGCTTTTCAAAATGAAGATCAGGAAGAACATCGTCGGGGCGGGGGCCTCACGGAACTCAACGGCCCCCAGCTCAAAGCGGTAAGTACCCTGGAAGGGCCGGTGCTTATCATCGCCGGGGCCGGTTCCGGAAAGACCAGGGTCATTACCTACCGTATAGCCCACATGCTGAAAAAGGGGATTCCCCAGTCGGCCATACTTGCCCTTACCTTTACCAACAAGGCCGCGCGGGAAATGGAAAAGCGGATAAAGGAGCTTACCGGAAAAAAACTCCAGAGCCTTACGATAAGCACTTTTCACGCCTTTGGGTTGAAGATTCTCAGGGAAGAAATCGAGACTCTGGGATACAGAAAAAATTTTTCCATCTATGATGAAACCGACCGGGGGCAGCTCATCAGGGACTGTCTGCGGGAATGCAGGATTGCGCCTGACGGAGTGGATACCTACAGCCTGGGCCAGCTTTTTTCGAATATCAAGACCGGCAGGACCTTGTGGATCCATGAAGGAGGCTCAGGCGATGACGGTTTTGAAAAGGTTTACCAGGAATACCAGAGCAGCCTCAGGGTGTTTAACGCCCTTGACTTTGATGATCTTTTGACCTTGCCCATAACGCTTTTTGAAACATACCCCGAAATCAGGGAAAAATACCAGAAACGCTGCCGCTATATCATGGTTGACGAATTCCAGGATACCAATTATACCCAATACCGCTTCATGAAGCTGCTTGCCTCCCCCAACAGCGAAGGAAAATGCAATGTCTGCGTGGTAGGCGACGATGACCAGTCCATTTATTCCTGGCGGGGGGCGGATTACGGAAACATCCTTGCCTTTGAGAAGGATTTTCCCGGGGCCGAAGAAATCAAGCTGGAACAAAACTACCGGTCCACCACGACCATACTGGAAGCGGCCAACGGCGTTATAGCACATAACACAAGCCGCAAAGACAAAAAACTCTGGTCGGGCAAGGGCGGCGGCAGACCCATAGTACTCGCCGGACCTGAGAACGAAAGTGACGAGGCTGATTTTATCGCCTCGACGATCAAGGGCCTTATGATGGAAGAAAGGCTCGGCTACGGGGACTTCGGCGTACTCATCAGAACCAACTCCATGACGCGCTCCATAGAAGAAGCCTTTCTCGAGCGAAATATACCCTACAGGGTTTCAGGGGGAACGAGTTTTTTTCAGCGCAAGGAAATAAAAGATATTATCTCCTATCTCAGGGTCATCGCCAACAGCAATGACGATGTCAACCTCCTCAGGATTATCAATACTCCCCGCAGAGGCATAGGCAAGACTACCATAGCAAATCTCAGCGAGCTGGCAAAAAGAAACCACAGCCCTCTCTGGGACGCCCTAAACCGCGTACATATAAGCCAGACGCAGCACTCGAAGGATATTGATGAATTTATGAACCTCATGGATTTTTTAAAATCGGAATTTCTTGTCGGAAAAGAAATTCCCGGGAGCTGGGCCCTTTCTCAAAAAGTCCGGCTCCTTGTTGACCACATCGATTACTGGTCGTACCTTGTAAGCGAATACAGCAAGAACGAAAAAATAGCCAGATGGAAATTCGCCAATATTGAATATCTCATTCAGTCTATCGAATACTGGGAAAAGGACCCGGATAATTTTGATCCTACCCTCTATCCCTACCTTAACCGCATAAGTCTTATCACCAGGGACGACGGCGAAGGCGACGCGGACCGGGGCAAGGTAAACCTTATGACCATACACGCCGCAAAGGGACTTGAATTTCCCGTGGTCTTTATAGCCGGAGCGGAAGACGGCATCATGCCCCATACCCGGAGCATTGAAGACGGCAGCGGAGAGACCGATCCTGTTGAAGAAGAAAGGCGTCTCTTTTATGTGGCCCTTACCCGGGCCAGGGACAAGCTCTTTATCTCAAGCTGCAAAAAACGAAGAAGGCTCAAAGACGTCATTGACTGCGTTCCCTCGCCGTTTCTCGCCGAAATCCCCCCCCATCTTGTTGAAGCCTGGGAAGAAGAAAAAGCCGTCAGTGGAGAAGAAGAAGCCAGAGACTACTTTGCCCTGATAAAAAACAGCTTCGGCAAAACCTGATCGCGCCGGGACAGGCTTTATATTTTCTCGCCTAAAGGCTGCGAAAATGCGTTTTTTAAGGTAGTCTATCTAGGTCCACATTATGGATAGACACGAACTACTGCGCCTTATTGAGAAGCCGCTCTTTTCGTTTTTCGAGATCTGCCCGCAGACCTTCGGACAGGGGCGGCGGGGCGGGGGCGGCATTTTCCCGCGCGGCCGTGTCGGGAAACGCTTCCAGCGCGAGGGCTTCTTCAATATACGCGAGGGCCGGAGAGACCAGGCGGAGCTGCTTTTCCGCGTCAATGGCAAGGGCGCGCAGGGCCAGGGCCTTTATGCGGGGAGAACAATGCCCTTTTCTGCCTTGCGGCCAGTCCCGCAGTTCAAGGAGCCTTGCCCTTGCCTCCTCATGGCGGGAAGAAGCGCGGAGATCGAGGGCAAGGCGGAGGCAGGAATAAGGATATTCCTCCGCTGCCCGCTCCAGAAGCAGGGCAGCGGTTTTTCCCTCCATACCGGCAAGGACTGTTTGGGGCGCGGGACTTCGGTATTTTGAAGCGCGGCGGACGCCCCGGCGCCAGTTCAGGGCAAGCTGCTCGGCATCGCAGCGGAAACGATGCGGCGCTTCGAGAGGGGCGGCGGCAATTGCGGCAAAGGCGCCGAAAAGCGAGGCCAGACCAAAGATATCCCTTACATTGTGGTCGCAGATATTGATCAGCGCCTGGAGGCAGGGTTCGGCGCGGTCTTTGTCTGCGCGCAAAAAATCAAACCATATTTCTGGCGCCAGAGAACCGGGAAGATCCCCTGAGCGGTCAAGCCCAAGGATCATGGTTTCGACAAGGGCCTGGGAACAGTTGGGAAGGACGCGCTTCCAGAGACACCGCGAGGGGTGGAGCAGATCAAGCTGGGGAAGCAGCGGAGGCGTCATGCCGTTCATGAGGCAGCGCATCTTAAGTATTTGGGAATCAAAGGTCTTGCCGTTATAACTGGCGAGAACGCGGGACGAAAGCGTTTTGAGAATTCCTTCGAGAAAATCTGATTCTCCCGGATAATCAAGCAGAAGAAACTGGGTGATTTCGAGTTCGGTAAATTCCCCGGAGGAGGTTCCGGATGATACAGCTTCCCCGGCGCGGGGAGCGATAAAACGGCCGCAGGCGGCAAGAAAGGCCACGGTGCCGGCTCCGCCGGAAAGACCGGTGGTTTCCAAATCAAAAAAAAGAAGCTTTTCTGGATTGAAGGGCGCGCCGTTGTCTTCGGAACCAAGGCGGTCAATATCGGGAATGAGGAAGGAGAGGGTTTCGGGGAGAACAAGGGGCGCGGAGACGGGCAGGGTAAGACTCCGGCGCAAAACCTTGTACCCGGCCGAAGTCCATGCGCCCGGAAACACGGAAGCGCTGGCGTATAACGCGTTGGCCGGGGATAAAGGGCCCAGAGGCTGAGAGTCCGGCAGCAGGCCGGGCGTTTCACGTTCTGGTGCTGTGCCGCGTTCAGGCGCTGCGCCAGACGCTATCCCGCGCTCAGATTGTGTGTCAGACGCTGCCCCGTATTTAGGCGGCATCCCACGCTCAGACGGTGTGCCAGGCGCTGTGCGGCGTTCCGGTAGACCTGTGCCCTGGGCGCTCAGGCCCCGAGCCCTGAGCGGCCCGGAAGCGGCTGCTTCCCGTATACGCGCAAGCCGCGCCCGGAGATTCTTCCCCATAATTACGCTCCGGGACTATGCCCCAGAACCCTGAGGAAGTCCCTTGTTCCCGCCTTGTTGGCGCCGGGGCCGACGCAGGAAGGACAGCCTTCTTTGCAGGGACAGCTTTCTATGGTCTTCAATATGGTCGTAAAAAGAAGCGGCGCCTTGCGGACCAGGGCCTCGGAAAGTCCTGTGCCGCCGGGGTATTTGTCGTACACATAGAGGGCGGGAATGCCGAAGTGGGGGTCCCGGACTCTTTCGGCTATGCCGAGATCGCGGCCGTCGCAGAGGAGGAATACCGGGGCAATGGTCTTTATCAGGGTTCCCGCGCCGCTTAGTATCGAAGCGATATTTTCTTCGTCAAAGGTTTTGAGCAGTTTTCCGCCCAGGGTATCGGGGCCGAAAAGAAAAACCGCCGATCTGGTCTGCATCTCCTCGGCGGGAAGTTCTATGTTTCCGTAGCCTATGTTTTCGTGGGTACGGAAACGGAGCTTCTTGAATTTCGAGACCTGGGAACGGACCAGTACGTCTGATAAAACGCCCCTGGCGTTTTGTTCGGGATCGCTTCCGCTAGGCTGTCCGCGCGCCGCGTCCCCGGCGTTTGAGGCAGCGTCCCCCGCCGCGCCGCCGGTGTCTGACGCAATATCTCCGGCGGTGTCCCCCGCAGCGTCTCCAACAACGCCGCCGGTACCTGAGACAATATCCCCGGCGTTTGGGACAGGATAGGAAAACCATTCATCTTCGGTGAGCACCTTTATGTCCGTTTTTACCAGGCCGTCGGTAAAGTAATTGACTTCCGCCTCACGTACCAGGCAGCTGCGGTTTTCTATATCCAGTTTTTCGACCAGGTACTGTCTACCCCGGTGGAGGTATACGGCATTGACAAAGATC
>JAIRTD010000007.1 GCA_031255115.1 Spirochaetaceae bacterium
AAAAACATGCGTAAAGCGATACAAAGACTGGCGCTGTTCGGAATAGTACTACTCCTGTGTTTCTGCACCAGGGAGCGGGTTTCTGATCCTGAAACCGCCGTGGAAGCAGCGCAGACGGAAACCCCCGCCTCCAACCCCGAAGCGTATTACCGGATACCCATCAAATACCCCCGAATACCAAACGCTATAACGATGATGGAGTATCCCGAATACCGCTCGTTTATCTATAGATATGAGCGCATGCGGGACGAACAGCTAGACCTGCTGGAAGCAAACATGGCGCAGTATGGGCTCCAGGTGGACAAGGCAAACAGCCAGTCTCTTAACCGCGCCGGGTATGCCTTATACGAGAAGAAGGACTACGCCGGAGCGGTGAGGTTTTTCCGTGAAGCGGCGTATGTGGATCCGTCCAACGTGTATGCGCATTACAACCTGGCTTGTAGTTTGAGCCTCATTCGGGACAGCATCTGGGCGGATCCGGAGAATAATATGGATTATCATCATCCCTTTCATAACGATTACTATGTGGAGCAATACGCGATATATGAATCAACCGAAGGCTATTTTGAGACTTTTGATAATGATGAAATTTGCCGTAACGAGATATTCGACCACCTGACCCTGACATTGTTACAGAATAAAGAATATATTGAAAAAGCATCACATGATCAGGATCTTGCGGGAGTACAGCAGTTTGTACGGTTCAAGCGCTTGATGGATAATATTAAAACCGGGGCTGGAACCGAAATATACGGAATATGGTATGAGCCCGAGAATCAGATGAAAGCAAGTTATTTTATGCTTGACGGACGCATGATGCAGATACGGCCCGACAACAGGCCGAAAACGGCAAAGTTTTTTGATTTTTATCAATCAGAATATAGAAACAATGAATACAAAGAATATACTTACATTGAGCAAACAACAGGATACGAACCATTTGATTCTCTTGTCGCTATTGGATTAACAATGCAATGGGAATATAAAAACAGCCAATTGACATTATATATCCAGCGAAGTAATGAAGATAATTATAAACTCGGTGTACCACAGGCGTCAAGTCCGGACAAGGATTACAAATATTTTGTTTGTACTATCGCTGTAGATGATCCAGATTTTCGTACTCTGTTTCTAAATGGAAATATCAGGCTTATCAACCTGAAATACGAACCATACCGTTATATTTTAACCGGGAATGAGGAAGGTGTTAAGGCATACATAGCAGGCCATAGTTCATATGATGCAACGACAATATCCGTACTTGCCCTTATCGCAGGTAACGCCGACCTGCTTGACTGGCTCTTGAAGAACGCAAAAGTTTCTCTTGATGAACTGTTGTTACGTTCCTGTATGTTTGATCCTTCGCTCTTTTATAAACTGGAACAGGGGGCGCATGGTTTTCAGTTTGACGATTTTCTGGGAAGGAGGGGGCTTGATATATTCCGGTACGCCGCCGCATCGGGCAATGCGAGTTTTTTTAAAATCCTTTATAATAAATATTATGAAACCGTAGTTGCCGGAATAAGCAGGGAAGATATCAACGACTTTAGAAGACACCTATTTGACTGGGTAAGAGCGACATCATATCAAGAGATGTTCGATATTGCAATTAAAATATCAGAGGGCGTTGGTTTTTACCAACAGATATTTACGCCTCGGCGAAATGTAATTCTCCCAGCGGAATATCAACGGATTTAAGGACCACCCGGACTGTGTCATTGGGTTTAAAGTCGCCGCGGAGGGAAACCTGGGTTTCCCAGCCGAGGAGGGGCAGGACTACGGCCCAGCGCTCGCCTTTTTTTTCAAGGAGTACGGCGTCCCAGGCCGAGCCCTTTTTGTCCGCCATATAGACCGCGGTCCAGTGGGCGCGGGAAGCCCGCTCGGCATGATTGACCGCCTGGGCCGCGGCTTCTCCTGTTGCAAGGCGCATGAGGATTTCATCCTCAGAGAGCGTCTCCCTTCCCGCAAGAAAGGAACGTATCTGCTGATGGGCAAGCAGGTCCGTATAACGCCTCAGGGGGCTGGTAACCTGGGTATAACATTCAAGGCCCAGCCCTCCATGCAAGCCGGGCTTTGCCGAAAGAAGGCGGGGCCGCATGCAGCGGCGGAGTTGATAGGAACCGGCCATGCCGGGAAGGGGGTTTCGGGGCAGGTCCCCTGTTTCCTGGGAAACAAAGGGAAAGGGAAGCCGTTTGTGTATGGCCCACCTGGCCGAGGCTTCTCCGGCAAGGAGCATACATTCCCGCACCATATCAGCAGAGCGCGAAGACGCCACGGGGCTGACGCTGACCTGTCCCCCGGCGCTTTCTTCTTTGGGGAGCGTTACGCTGATATGAACTTCGGGCAGCTCTATGATTGCCGCCCCGGCGTTGACACGGCGCCTGAAGCCGCGCAGGGCAAGGGCTTCGATGGCCCTGAGCGCCGCGCCCTGATCCGGGATGACGGCGTCATTATGCGCTACTCCGCGGCCTGAAACGTCAGCCGGAGCGGTATTATGCGTTACGGCCTGGTCCGCCGCTTCGAGCAGGGCGTCTGACTGCCCGTAGCTCAGGCGCGTAACCCTGACCAGCGAAGGAAAAATATCGGTTCCGGTAATGGCGCCGTCCTGGTCAAAGTTCAGTTTGAAGCTGAGGGCCGGAGAGACTTCCGCAAGGCCCAGGGCATAGAGGGGGAGGTCTTCTTCGGCGAGCATGCGCCTGCTTCCCTCAGGAAGGTAGAGGGTAGCGCCCCTGCCCTGGGCTTCATTATCCGCGGGGCTTCCGGAAAGAATTGCCGAAGCGGGGTCCGCCACATGAACATACAGAACCGCCTCCCCGGTTTCAGGCAAAACTTCAACAGAAAGCGCGTCATCAGGATCATTACTCCATTCGTTGTCAATGGCGTAAGCCGCAAGATGCCGTAAATCCCGCCGCGCTTCCTCTGGAGGGGGACCGGCGCGCAAAACAGCGGAAGAAAGTTCAATGCCAAAACGGGGCGGATGGGGATTTACATACGGAGACCAGACGCCGAGACTGAGGAGCATTCTGTGGGCTTCCTGGGCCGTTTCGCTTTTCCCCAAATCCCGCAAGGTGCGGCTCTTTTCGCTTCTGCCATAGGAGAGCGCTGCGAGGTCCTGTAGAAAACGGCCGTCCCCTGGTTCAAGCTTTCTTTCCTTCGCCCGTTTAAGAAAGGTCTCCCGCTCAACGCCTTCCTTTTCTTTTTCGGCCCGCTTTTCTTTGTCGCGGGCAATATCCTCAGGCCGCCGGGCCAGCAGGGCCGTAAGGGTCCCGGTAAAGTAAAGGCCGTCTTTAAGAACCCCGTAGGCGGCCCAGGCGCTTTGTGGGCTGTATTCACCATAGATGAGTTCGGCCAGCTCTTTAAGCGTTACGCCGCTTTCGGTTTCATGGCTTTCCGCCTCGAGCAGTTCCCAGGTTCCCCGGAGATCGCCGCTCAGGGCCGACGCCTGGGCGTCAAGTTCCTCAAGGCCCATGTTTACCGGACCGCCGTGGATAAGTTCAATATCCTTTTCGCGGACCTTGAGCGTCTGGCCGCCTGAAAGTTCTATAAGTATCTTGTCGTCACTGGCGCGTACCAGCGCGGGACGGCCCTTGTATGCCGCAAGGCTTTTTTCACAAAACATCGAACAACTCTACCACAAAGTAAAATAATTTGATACGTTGAATCGTATGCTGGTAATGAAATTCGGAGGCAGTTCGGTGGCCGACGCGGAAAGAATACGCACAGTCACCGGCATTGTTAAGGCTCAACTACAAAGAAAGCCGGTTCTGGTGCTTTCGGCCATGGGGGATACAACCGATCATCTGCTTGAGGCCGCCGGGGAAGCCCTGTCCGGGAAAAAAGTTTCGGTGCAAAAGATACAGGACCTTCATGCTAAAACCATACAGGACCTGGAACTCAAGGCTTCGGTACAGGCTGAGATAACGCCGCTTTTAAAGGAACTGGAAAGTCTCCTTGAAGGAATTTCCCTTATAAGGGAACTTACCGGAAGAACCAAGGATTACCTCGTATCCTTTGGCGAAAGGCTTTCGGTACGCATAGTCGCGGCGTATTTCAGGGCCCGCAGGATAAAGGCCCAGGCAGTGGACGCCTGGGACGCGGGCTTTGTCTCTGATTCAAACTTTACCCAGGCGGAACTGCTCAAGGAAAGCTGGGATCTTATTCCCCAGGCCCTGCTTCCCCTGCTTGACGAAGGCGTCCTGCCTGTGGTTACCGGCTTTATCGCCAGGGACCGGAACGGCAGCATCACCACCCTGGGAAGAGGCGGCTCCGATCTTTCGGCCACCATCATAGCCGCGTCCTGCGGGGCCGAAGAAGCCCAGGTTTGGAAGGACGTAGACGGCATACTGAGCGCCGACCCCCGCATTGTAAAAAAGGCCAGGCCTGTCGAAATCGTAAGTTACGAAGAAGCCGCCGAGCTTGCCTATTTCGGCGCCCAGGTACTCCACCCCTGGGCCATGCAGCCCTGCCAAAAAACCGGAACGCCGGTCCTGGTAAAGAACACCTTTAACCCCTCGGCGCCGGGAACCAGGGTAGTCGCCGCGTTGAACAAAAAAACCAGCCCGGTCAGGCTTATCACCTCAAAGAAAAACGTAACCCTGGTAGACATAGTTTCTACCCGCATGCTCGGCCAGTACGGTTTTCTCGAAGAAGTGTTCGCGGCCTTTGCCCGCCACGCCATTTCGGTTGACATGGTAGCAACCAGCGAAGTTTCCGTCTCGCTGACCCTGGACGCGGCCCATGACCTTGACGGCCTTAAAAAAGACCTGGGCCAAATCGCCGCCGTAGAAATCAAAACAGGCAAGGCCATTGTAACCATCATAGGCGACGTGCGCCGCTCGTCGGAAATACTGTCCAGGACCTTTAGAACCTGCGAACTCCTCGGCGTTACCGTGCAGATGGTATCCCAGGGGGCAAGCAAGGTGAATATCAGCTTCATCGTTGACAACACCGAAGCCGCCGAACTGGTCAGGGCCCTTCACGCTGATTTTTTTGACCCGTCTTTGGGAAGAGGAACCTCATAATGAATATTGCCATTATCGGTTTTGGAAAAATGGGCAAAACCCTCGAAAAATTCGCCCTGGAAAAAGGCCACCACATTGCCGCCATTGTCGATCCCTTTATTGGCCCGGACGTATCAGGCGCAAAGGCAAGCCTCTCCGGCGCGCCCCTTGCGCAAGACATAGCCGGGGCGGCGGCCCTCGATAAAGCCGATGTCGCCCTTGAGTTTACCCGGCCGGACACGGCGCTTGCCAATATCAAGGCCCTGGCAAAACGGAAAATTCCCGTTGTAACAGGAACCACCGGCTGGCTCGACAAACTTGACGAAGCCCAGGCGGCAGTACACCAGGCGGGCTCCTCCCTGGTCTGGGCGTCAAATTATTCCCTGGGAGTCAAGCTCCTCTCCCTCATCGCTTCCTACGCGGCGGAACTTTTCAACAAGTTTCCTGAGTACGATCTTGGCGGCTACGAAATCCACCATAACCAAAAAGCCGACAGCCCGTCGGGAACCGCCAAAACCCTGGCCGCCCTGCTCCTGGAAAAATTCACCAGAAAAAAAAGCGTTGTCTGGGATACCCTTAACCGGAAAGCCCTGCCCACCGAACTTCATTTTCCAAGCCTTCGTATAGGCTCGGTTCCGGGAACCCACGGAGTGATTTTTGATTCGGAAGATGACAGCGTAGAAATCCTCCACAAGGCCCGGAACCGGGACAGCCTTGCGCGTGGCGCTCTCAGGGCCGCCGAATGGCTCACCGAAAAAAAGCGGAAAGGAGTCTTCACCATTGAGGACATTCTCTCTGATATAATACAGTAGGAGTAAGTATGAAGGAACTGCGGGGCGCGTTTACCGCGCTTATCACCCCCATGAAGGAATCAGGCGCCGTTGACTATGACGGCTGGAGAAGGCTCATCAATTTTCAAATTGAAGAAGGCATAGACGGCCTTGTTCCCCTGGGAACCACCGGCGAAACGCCCACCCTTGATGAAGCCGAAGAAGAAGAACTTTTAAAAATCGCCGTAGAAGAAGTCAGAGGCCGCGTCCCGATCATTGCCGGGGCAGGCTCCAATTCAACAAAACACATGGTCCTCTACGTTAAACGGGCCAGGGACCTGGGCGCCGACGCCGCACTGGTGGTAACGCCCTATTACAATAAACCCAATGACTCAGGACTGCTCCGCCATTTTGAAGAAGCGGCCTCAGTTGGTATTCCCATTGTGGTCTACAATATCGCGGGCCGCACCGGAAGAAATATCCCCCCGGCCCTGATGGAAAAAATTTCCCGTATTCCCGGAATCGCCGGTATAAAGGAAGCGTCCGGGGACATAAACCAGATGGGCGACATGATAGCCTCTGTCGCGGAACCCCGGCGGGCCGAGGGCAGACCCTTTTATATACTTTCAGGGGACGACTCCTTTACCCTGCCCCTCTCAAGCATGGGCGGCGACGGCGTCATCTCGGTCATCTCCAACCTGGTTCCCGCCAAAGTCGCGGCCCTGACCAGGGCGGCGCTCTCAGGCGACATGGCCGCGGCAAGGAAACTCCACTACGAACTGCTGCCCCTTGCCAAAACAGCGTTTATCGAAACCAACCCTGTCCCCATCAAAGCCGCCATGACCTGGGCGGGCCTCCCCGGCGGACCGGCCAGACTCCCCCTCGGCCCCCTTCAAAACGAAAACGCCAAAGCCCTCAAAACCGTAATAGCCGCACTGGGGCTCAAAACCGGGTAAAAAAACCTTCCCCAGAACTTTATGTCGACAAAAATACGTCCAAACCCTATTTTTCTTGACATAAAGTTCAAGTTGACGGATATACGCGCATCCCGCTTTAAGAGGCCCAGAGCAATCTATTGCTATAGCTTTCAAGGTAGGGTATCTTGATATTCTGGCAGTTTTGCGGGGCTTTAAGCCCAAGAGGAGTGTTTGATGACAAAGATCCCTGTAGGCGTTCTGGGCGCTACCGGCATGGTGGGGCAGCAGTACCTGTCCCTTCTGGCCAATCATCCCTGGTTTGAGGTCCGTTATGTGGCGGCCTCTCCCCGGAGCGCGGGAAAAACCTATAAAGAGGCGGCCGCGGGGCGCTGGCATCACGCGGCAAACCCCGATGAGGCGGTATGGGATCTTACGGTTCAGGACGCCAATGATGTTTCCAGAGCGCTTGACGCCAACAGACGCGGCGACTGCGCCTTTGTGTTTTCGGCCCTGGAAATGGGCAAAGACGAAATCAAGGCCCTGGAAGAAGCCTATGCCGCCGCGGGTATTCCTGTAGTGTCAAACGCGTCGGCGCACCGCTGGACAGACGACGTACCCATGCTTATAGGCGAAGTAAATTCCAGTCATATTGATATTATTCCCATACAGCGGAAAAACCGGCGCTGGGACAGGGGCTTTATCGTGGTAAAACCCAACTGTTCGGTTCAAAGTTATGTAACGCCCCTCTACGCCCTGATCGAAGCCGGGTATGAAGTAAAACGCCTTGTTGTTACCACTCTCCAGGCGGTTTCAGGCGCGGGCTATCCCGGCGTGGCCAGCCTCGACATACTGGACAACACAATCCCCTACATAAACGGCGAAGAAGAAAAATCAGAACAGGAACCCCTCAAGATACTGGGCTCAGTGTCGGAAAACGCCATAGTCAACGCCGCGGAACCTCGTATCAGCGCCCATTGCAACAGGGTTCCGGTCAGCGACGGCCACAGCGCCTGCGTAAGCCTTGAATTCGGCAGCCGCAAGCCTTCGGTTGAAGAAGTAAAAAAAATCTGGTCCTCCTTCCGCGGCCTCCCCCAGGAATTACAGCTTCCCACCGCCCCCGGCAGACCCATCATCGTACGCGAAGAAGCCGACCGGCCCCAGGCAAAGAAAGACCGGGACGCGGACAAGGCCATGGCGATAAGCGCCGGCCGCATCAGACCCTGCCCTGTCCTTGACCTCCGCTTTGTAGGACTTTCGCATAACACGGTGCGCGGAGCGGCAGGCGGCGGCATCCTTAACGCGGAACTGCTAAAGAGCCGGGGCTATATTTGACTTGTTCAATAA
>JAIRTD010000029.1 GCA_031255115.1 Spirochaetaceae bacterium
TGGCCCGGCCTTTACCTGACACACTTTTATCTGAAACGCCTTTACCTGACGCGGCTTTACCGAACGAACCTTTACAGGACGATCCCTTGAACGAACCTTTACCGAACGAGCCAGCACAAGGCGCCTGGCGTTATGCGGTAAAACCCCTTGATGTTGAAGCCTGGGCCGGGGATTTTGCCCCAGAGGATGGGCGTTTTCTTCAATTTAATCAGTGGTCCAGAGATTATTTTATTCAGGTTTCGGGGAATATGGTAAGACGGCGTCTTGATACTTCTACCCTCAAAGCCGAAGAACTTGAAGCATTGAGCCAGCTCATGGGTCTTCTTAACAGCCGGTATTTTTCGGGCACCAGTTATCTTAATGCCCAGGACATACCCGGTTCTCCGGGGTACAGGCTTTTACAGGAACATGAATATGAGTTTCTTTCAGGCTATGCGAGAACCATTATGGCAGATAACTTTCCCCGTGATACGGAATTGACGATTCCGTTTGCCGGAAGGTAACAGCTTCTACATTCTTATCCGGTACGCAAGATCAAAAAAGAACGTGTTGGTTGGTTTAAGATAATCGCCAGAGATATGCATGTAGTTAAAAAGACGAATACCGTTGCGGTGGCGGAGGCCCGCTCCCAGAGACAGGAAGTGGCGGCTGTAGCTTTTAAAAACCGGTATATCCGCGCCAACCCGGAGATTTCCGGTATAGGTAAAATGGTCCAGGATAATATTTGAAACACTGATACCCGCCTTGGCGCTGACGCTCAGTATATCCCTAAACGGATACACCGTTGCGCCCAGGACCATGTATACGTCAAAAATTTTTAAGGAAACCGGTATCTGGATGAGTAAGCCCTGGTGTACAATCAGGCGATCGGATTTGGTAAACATATCCATTTCGTAGGGGGTAAGATAGACCGCGGCATAATCTCCCGAAAACGCGTGGTCATAGGAAGCAGAAAAATTGGCAAAAAATCCCCTGACCGGTATCCTGTTCTGGGCAGAAAGGAGGGGGCCGGTAAACAAGCCAAAGCCAAAGAGTATACAGAGCAGCGGCTTTCCGAATAATCCGGTGGCGAAGCGCCTAACGGATATCTGTTTTTTCATAACACATAACCTCAACAAACTTTTTGCAGTCCTTGTTCCGAGACAACGCCAGGCTGCCCGAACAAAGCCGCTATTGCTCCTCTTCTTCTTCCGGAGAGGAGTCGATGCCCAGTACGTTCTCCAGTTGCAGAGTACGGACCCGGGCGGAGAGTTCTTCCTTAAAAAGCTCAATACGGTTTGTATACCAGGTAAGCTCATGGGTAAGAAAAATTCTTTCCTCGCCATAACCAGCCTGCCAGGTGTTTTTTGCCTGCTCCATTCTGGCGTGTTCCGCTTCGACCTTGAGGCTGAGATATTCCTGCCTGCGCCGGGAAACCTCAAGTTCATTGAGGGTGTTTTCAAGATATTCCTCAAGGTCCCGCCGTCCCTTTTCGGCTTCAAGGCGGGCCTGGGCGGCCGCTTCTTCTTTTTGCAGTATGCTGTTCCTCATGGCGCCGCCGTCAAAGAGAAGGGCCCTGATTCCAAGAGTAAGGGTAAGGTTCGCCTGGTTTTCCGTATTCCAGTCACTTTGAATAAAGGGAAAGCGCGACCCAGAATAACTGAGTTCCGCGACAAAGCCGAGTTCCGGTTTTCCCAGAGACTGCCCTCTGGCGGCGGCAAGGAGCCTTTCCCTGGCGCGGGCCTGTAGTTCAAGAAGCTTGAGAGAATCGTTCTCCTGCCTGAGCGTCGAAAGGAGGTCCAGCCTGTCATCGGTGGTATAGACCGGGCCGATATGCGCGCCCTGTCCGCGGACAGCCATAAGATGGGGCGGTATTTCAATATCCCCAAAGACAAGGTCATCTATGCCGGTAAGGTTTCGCAGGGCAAGGAGGGCTTTTGCCGACTGTTCCCTGCTCTCGTAACTGGCAAGATTAACCTCGGCGGCAAGGAGCCGGGCTTCGAGCAGATCGGTAGTGAGTATGAAGCCTGACGCATAACTTTCTTCGGAAAGAAAAATAAGCCTTTGCGCCTTGAGTTCCTGTTCGGCAAGAATGATTCTAATTTCTTCAAGGGCGGCGAGGGTGGCAAGACAGGTATCAACAGCAGTATAGAGCTTGCGTTCTTCCCGGCCCTGGTCGATGATGCCCGCCTGATACCCCAAATCAGCGGCTTCTATTGAATGGTGAATTCTCCCCCAGGTAAAAAGCGGCTGTTCCAGGCTAAGGCTGAATTTATAGTGGTTCTTTTCGCTCAGGGTAAAGGTCATGTCCTCGCCGGGCAGGGCCGGAATGCCTGCAGGCGGGAACAGGGCGGGCGGAATTCCGGGAAAAAGCGAACCGGCTTCAACCTTGAGCCCGGGCGGATTGGTGAGGTAACTCAGGTCAGACCCGGCGCGCAGGGTCGGAAGCCTGGCTGCCCTTGCCCCGGCAAGCGCGGCCTGTCTTTCGCGGCTCCGGCTTTGTGATGCGAGATACGCGCTGTTAAAGCCCCTGGCGGACCGTATGAGGCTTTCGCGGTTCCATTTTCGGGAAGAAGTTTCCTGGCCGGATACTGAATATGAAGTAAAAAGAAACAGAGACAATACAATACCAAGATACTTCCAACGAAACTTCATAAAATAATAAGCAGGTAAAAAACCCATATTGTTAAATATCATAGACTTCACTACTATTGTAATCGATAGGAGTAAAAAAGAAAAGTGGAAGACAAAAAAAATTTAGCCAGGCCGGCTTTTAGAATAATCGCCTTTGTGGTTTTGGGCGCGCTGGGCATTGCCGTGATTGGTTTTGGTTTCTTTGCAAAGAAAGAAAAACCAGAGCCCTTTTTTGCCCCGGTCATTACCATTACTCCTCTGCAGGGGCGGCTCGAAAAAACCATACGGATTTCCAGCCAGGTCGAAACCGGCCGGCTCATCACCCTGGTTCCCCGCTCCGGCGGAACCCTGGTCATGCTTAACGCCCAGCCGGGCAGGGAAGTTGCCGAAAACGAAATTATCGCCCAGATCGATTCGGCGCCCTATGATTTGACCTATCTCCAGGCCCAGACTGCCTTTTCCACCGCCCGTTCAACCTATGAGCGGATAAGCGGCCTTTACCAGAATCAGGCTGCCACAAAACAGGCCTATGAGGAAGCCCGCAATACCTATGAAGCCGCCAGGGCCCAGTACGAAATGGCCCAGCTCAACCTTGATTATACCAAAATACGGTCTCCGCTTAACGGCGTGATACTTACCAGGCACGGTACCGAAGGCGGCCTTGTGGATTCCCAGACCCCCCTCGTTACCCTGGGCGATCTTGCCGATCTCAGGATAAAAGTAGCGGTCCCGGAAATACACTATAAATTTTTCGCCAGAAACTGGGAATCCATGCCGGTGCACATGATCGTGCCCGCCCTTGATACAGGCGAAAGCCGCGCCTTGCCTGATTTTATAACAGCTAACGAGGCTTCCGGCGCGGCCGAAGGCGATAGTGCGGCCGCAGACAATGGCACGGCCGAAGGCGATAGTACGGCCGCAGACAATGGCACGGCGGCAGACGGCGGCGCAACAGCAGACGGCGGCGCAATGACAGACAGCGGCATGGCGGATAATGGCGCGGCCCTTTCCGGCGGCGGGCCGGGGAGCTTTGCCCTGGAACCCTTGAGCCTCGCCCCCTATGTGTCGCCCGAAAACCGGAGCTTTCTTGTTGAATACCGCGTCCCCGGCGGCGCGGAGCGTTCACTCAG
>JAIRTD010000033.1 GCA_031255115.1 Spirochaetaceae bacterium
GTGCTTGCCTTCCTGCAAAAACACTTTAATCAGATTTTGCAGTACAAAAACCCGGCTTATGTTTTTGAGTTTATCGGCTATGAAAAGGATGACCCTAAACTCACATCCGATCTGGATAAGTCCGAGGTTGATACCTGGAAAACCCTTAACGAAAAACGAGCGGAGAAGGGGGCGGAGCCTATAGATATTACCAAAGTAAAAAACCCGGCAGACCTGCCGATGAATGTACAGGCCGTCCAGATGTGGCAATCACAACAGGGTATGGGCGGCGGCGGTGAAAGCCCCTTTGGCATGACCGATGATGATTTTGATGAAGGAGAAGACGCCGGGGAAGGCAGCGAAGGGGAGAGCCCGGAGGGAGCCGTAGAGGAAAAAGGAGGACCAGAACAAACGGATGCCGGAGGCGGCGGATGGGAAGAAATCGAAACGCAGCACGGCGGGAGCGCCGTCAAGAAATCCCTGGGGGGCTCGGTAAGGATCGTGATATAATGGGCATGTTCCGATTGAGCGCGGCGGGGAGAAAAAAACAGACCGGCGTAAAAATGCCGAAGAGCATGAAAGAACGCCAAGAAAAACATAACCGGGAGCGCGTCAAGGCAATGCGTGAAAAGCTCAAAGGAGATCGGAAAGAATGAACCCGCAACCGCCGCTTGAACTGGTGATTTCCGGTATAAACACCGGGAATTACCGGCATAAAATGATGAAGGCGATCCGCACGGTCTCTGAATATCTGGGTGTCCCCATGACGGCCCGCAAGATGGAACACGCCCACGAGCCGTATTTTTACGCTATACAGCAAGAACTTTCCGATCAGTGGACGGGATATTATCAGGGGATGCTCCGCAGGATATACGGAACAGTTATTGAAGCCCTGGGACTGCCTCCGGTGGAGGTGGAGACCATGCGTAAAGCCCTGGGTGATAGCGGGATATTGAAGTATCGGGGGCGGATCATTTATAACCCGGAAACGGGCGAACCGCTCAAAAACAAAGATTTTGACAACCTGATTGAGGCTATCCAGAAGTACCTAAACCGCAACACGAAAGAATTATCAAAACAGATTTTGCTTGATTCCATGGCAATCGGGAAACTCTTGCGGCGTATGGCAAAATATCAATCATCTGCCGAAATGAATCGGCTAAAGTTGGACGGATTAAAGTATCGGGGCAGGACTTTTGACTGGATACGGCAGGACATTAAGAATCTTAACAGTGTTTTGGGACAGCCGCTCTCCGGCCCGGAAATGGCGCGGTATCAGGCGGCACAGGATTATGTCGCACACCTTGTAACCCGGTCGAACCAGAAAATTAGGGATGACATCAAAGACACGGTTTTACGGGGAATCATCGAAAAACGGACGAAGGCGCAGGTTTCGCAGGATTTGTTTAACCGGCTTGGCGGCCTTAACCGGGACTGGAAGCGGATAGCCGATACCGAGATCGTGAACACATCGAATCTTGCTGGAATACTACAGGAAGTGAACGATGCCCCGAAGGGGGAGCGGGTCTATTTTAAGCGGTATGAATTGCCGGGGTGTTGCAGCAAGTGCGCGAAGGTCAACGGCGTTATTGCCCTTTGGTCAAACACTCCGCTTGCGGATGACAAAATCAAAGACCCCTATGCCTCTGTTGCGATATGGGAAGGCAAGCCGCAGGAAAAGGGCAGGACGGTTTTGGTAACGGGAACACTTCACCCGAACTGCCGGGGAGGGTGGTTACGCTGGGGCGGGAAACAGGCGGATGCAATGACCGCTCAAGTCCGGGGCAAGGCAGGAAAATGGGACGCCGCCATAGAGCAGGCGCGGGAAGAATACCGGAAACAGGGGACGGAAAACCCAAATGACCAGACCCCCGGATACATCGACCGAATCAATGAGCTTTATCGTAAAAAGCTGGGGGAAGAAGAGTAGGATAATGTAGCTCTTGCGTAAGGGCACATGATGGTGTAGCATGAGAATTGAGATTTAAGGCCACGCGCCGCTATTTCTAGGGTGGCGGGCTATCTATGGGCTGTATATCTTCGGTAAGGGGGTGCGCTGCCGGGCGGTGTAACTGCCGATACACCCCGTATTTTTGAATTACGCATATAGGGCGCTGCATAGAAAACAGGCCGGACTATCCCATATAGGGGTATTCCGGCTTTTTTATTGTCTTGATCCTTAAAAGGAGTTTGACGTTGAAAAAGCTCATTATCAAAAGCAAGATTGTCGCGGGTCTATTTAGCGCACTGGGCGGTAAGGACAACGCCGAAACCCTGGACATTCTGAACAAGGCTATAGGCCACAAATATATCCGGCGCTGGCCGGCCAAAAATCGAAAGGGCTGGGATTATCTTTACCCGAAAGACTTCTTGCGCCCGGTCAAGGCGCTGCTCAACCTTTTTGGCCTCAAAAAGGAAAAGGTCGATGATGATTACTCCAAAAACAGCATCCAAAAGGACTACGGAGCGGACAAAAAAACCTTTGCGGCCCATGTTCTTGAGTATTTTTCAAACAAGCTCAAATGGGACAACTTCTTTGCCAAAAAGGAAAACCGGGACAAATATAAGGCTCCCCAAAAGCCTACTGGCAAGACAACCAAGAAGACGGGCGGATCAACCGGGGCGGGAACCGGAACCGGGGCGGCTGGGCCGGGTGGCACCCTGGGAGACCCTGCCGGGGAAGGAAACAAAAAAGGGGTTGACAATGGTAAGAAAAAGGGCGATAATAGTGTAGCCGTGAACAAGTCCCTAATGAGAAAAGTTTGGGGTATGTATAGCGGCAAGGAAGGGAAAGATGGAGAAAATAAAGCTGACCCTGGACAGAGAAAATTACCCGCAGCTTCTCAAGCGTTACAGCCCGGAAGAACTGAAGATCAAGGCGGTGGACATGGCGATGGCGCAGTTTTCGGAGAGGCCGATAACGGAGGAGATGCTCTACAGCGTCCTCTCGAACCTGGAAAGCGGTCTGGCCGAGATGTTCGCGTAACCAAAAAGCAGGCCAAAGACATACGGCAGGCCTGTTTAGACCTCCTAAATTTAAAATCTGACAGCGAGATGATGGAAGAGGATAAGGCTCTTCTCCGTCAATATGAGGGCGCGGGCGGCTTAGGCAGTGAGGATGCGAGCGTCCATGGCACCCTGTACGAGTTTTATACCCCCCGAACCGTTACTAAGAAAGTCTGGGAAATCGTGGACAAGTATATTCCCGGCGCAAAGTCCGTTCTTGAGCCTTCGGCTGGGATTGGGCGCTTTGCCGAGGATCGCCCAAACGACAAATTCACCCTGAACGAATATGATGCGACCTCTTCCCGCATAAGCGGAATACTCCACCCGGAAGCGGATATAAAGCAGGGAGCGTTTCAAGAAATGTTTAAGCCGGGCAAGGACTATGCCGGCAAGAAATACGATGTGGTTATCGGAAACCCGCCCTACGGCAAGTATGAAGGAATCTGGAAGGGGCGCGG
>JAIRTD010000039.1 GCA_031255115.1 Spirochaetaceae bacterium
TAAACACTTGCTTATCGGATTTGACCGGAGGGTGAATCTCATTGAAGTCCTGTACAATGTGATTTCTGATGACACAATCCGGGTATTTCATGCCATGAAATGTCGTTCGGCATTTATTCGTGCCGAAGGGGTTTAATACCCCGCCCTGTAGGGCGGTTAAAAAGTATTAAACCCCTGAGTGCAACACCTTATGAGAACAACATACCCCGGCCCTTTAGGGCGGGGTTGTTGATTCCGCTGCTTGAACGTGGGGAGGAGAAATGAAAGATACCTTTGAGAAGAAAATCGAACATGAAACGAAGTTTCATGATTTAACTGATGAAGAATATGACAGACTGGACGAAAAATGGACGAAAAATACACCTAAAGTTGGTCCTAATGGTTCAGGTTTCTTTTCACAGCGCAGGGAAGCCGCTGAACGCGGCAATGGAAAAGCCCGTACCGTAACGATTGATGCTTTTTCGGCGGATTATTTGATGGTTAAAGCAATAGATACCCATAAGACACCTGCCGAGCTTATCAGCGAAATGATACAGGAACGAATCGCCGCTTCGTCATAGAATAAATATATACCACAGATTTGAATTTGTCAGGGGGGAATTGGCTAATTCTTTTCCTGACAAACAATTATAGTCGGCAATTTCAGACGCTTTCAGAATATCCGGGAATACTTTTGGCGGCGGTAAAATCGCCAGGAGTTTCAAAGCCCGTACGCTTTCTGTAGCGCGGCGAATTGTTCTCTGAGCTTTTCGTCAACAGCCGTGCCGGGCACGGCAAGGACAAGACCGGCGGCCTTGTTCGCCAGGGCCGCGCATTCGGCAAGGGGCTTTTTTTGTACCCAGGCGGAGAGAAAGGCGCCGCAGAAGGCGTCGCCGGCCCCGGTGCTTTCCAGGGGTGTACGGGCCTCAGTCTCCGCCGTGATGACCCGGCCTTCCGAAAAAAGCGTCGCGCCCTGTTTGCCCTGATTTACCACAATCAGGGGAAAGGGCCCCCGGCCGCTAAGCTGTTCCGGGGTATATCCGGTAATTTCGGTAAAGGCCCGCGCTTCTTCTTCATTCATAAAATGGAGGAGGGGAAACTCATTAAGGTATTCGAGGATTTTTTTGCCCAGGGCGCGGACGATGAATACGGCGCCAAGGTCAAGGGCTACCGGAACGCCTGAGCCGCGGGCCGCGTTCATGAGGGCTTCGCTTAGTTCGGGCCGGGTGAGTATGTAGCCGTCAAGGAGCAGAACCTTTGCCGCCTTGAGCAGCGGTCCGGGAATATCGCCGGCGCTCAGTTCAAGGGACGCGCCGGGACAGGCGATAATATCGCGGCCCGTCTGCTGCTCCGGTTTGTCCCGCGGCCCGTCCCGCAGTATGACGCAGCTTCCTGTGGGATTTTTCCCCGGAACAAGAAAGAGCCTGAGCCCGGCGTTCCGCAGTTCAGCCTCAAAAAAAGAGGCCGGTTCGTCGCCCTTTCCCAAAGGCCCGGCCCCTACGGCGCCCGCAAATCCCGCCGAAGCGCCGAGAAGCCCGGCGATTTTCGCGGCGTTTGCCGCACCGCCGCCGGCCGTATAAACCGCGTTATTCAGCGAGGCAAGGAGGGCGGCCATTTCGTCGCTTTCTACATGGCGTACCCGTGTTTGTCCGGAAAGCCGTCCCCGCCGCTTCCCCCCGGTAACAGCGTAGACATCCACCATGGCGTTACCCACGCAGAGTATATCAACTGTACGGCTGTCCAAAGACGCCCCTTCCGCGCCGGTACCCAGGATCACTTGGGCTTTGCGATAATCTCCGCCAGCCTGGGATTTTTCGCCAGGTCTTCCTTGAGCCCCTCGGCCCTTCCCTTGTTTACATACTCCTTGCTCTGGAAAGAATAGGAAAACCTGGTGGGTACATCGTAGGTTCCCGCGAGAAGGGCATAGGCGTCCTCGGTCATCACCAGTTCCTCATCGGTGGGAATGATGAATATGGGAATCGCCGAATCAGGCGTGGATATGCAGCTTTCGGTGTTACGCGTTCTTGCCAGTTCGTTTTTGGCGGGATCGTATGTGATGCCAAGAGCCCCAAGCCCGTCGAGTATCTTGTCCCGTATAAACGAAGCGAATTCTCCCACCCCGGCGGTGAGCACCAGCGCGTCGACCCTGCCCAGGGCCGCCATATAGGCGCCGATGTATTTCCGTACCCGGTAGGCTTCAATCTTCTGGGCAAGAGCGGCCCGCTTGTCCCCTTCTTTGGTGGCGGCCTGTATATCCCTGCGGTCAGTGAATTTTCCGGTGATACCCAGGAGCCCTGATTTTTTGTTCAGCGCCGCTTCCATATCGGCCGGACTCATGCCGGTCTTTTTCATCACATAGAAGGGCACGGCAAGATCACCGTCTCCTGAACGGGTTCCCATAACAAGGCCCTCAAGGGGAGTAAGCCCCATGGAAGTATCAAAAGAACAACCGTCCTTGACGGCGTTTATCGAAGAACCGTTGCCCAGATGGCAGATGATAAGATTGGTCTTAAAAGGATCCTTGCCGAGCAGCACCGCCGCCCGCTTGGCAGTGTAGAGGAAGGACGTACCATGAAACCCGTAGCGGCGCACGGAATACTTTTCGTACCATTCATACGGAAAAGCGTAGAGATAGGATTCCGGCGGCATGGTCTGGTGCCAGGCAGTATCCATAGTCGCGCAATGCGGCACCTTGGGAAGCACCTTTTTTGCCGCCTCTATACCCATGATATTGGCCGGATTATGAAGCGGCCCCAGCTCCCGTACCTCGTCAAAAACCTTGAGCGTCGCGTCGTCAACAATAACCGATTTGGTGAATTTATCGCCGCCATGCACCACCCGGTGTCCCACAACCTTTATGAGGGACATATCGCTTATAACCCCGGTCTCTGGCCCGGTCAGCGTCTTGATAATAAGATTTACCGCCTCAGTATGATCCGGACAGGGATGCTTTTCGGTATACTCCTCCTTACCCTTGGCCTTGTGGGAAATAAAGGAACCGTCCAGCGTAACCCGCTCAACCACCCCGACCGCCAGAATAT
>JAIRTD010000102.1 GCA_031255115.1 Spirochaetaceae bacterium
CGCCCCGGCTGTTTAGACCGGCCGGGGCGCGGAAACCCTGGGGAAATAAGAACTCCGATAACCCGGCCGCGGTTACCACTGCGCCACGGCGTTCTTAAAGGCTTCCGCCGAGGCTCTGATGAGCGTTTCGTCCACGCAGTAGGCAAAGCGCACCCAGCCCGGTTTTTTGAACGAGCTTCCGGGAACGCCCAGTATGAGATGTTTTTTGAGGTGCTGGACAAAGTCGCCGTCCCCTCCGGGACCGTCTTTGCCGCGCCGGGGAACCTTGCAGAAAAGGTAGAACGCCCCCTCTGGCGGGGCGTATTCAATGCCCGTCTTCCGCAGTACTTCGATAAAAGCGTCCCTTCTCGCGGCGTACACATCAACGGCGACTTTTTCTTCGGTCAGGCGGGCCACGACGCGCTGCATGAGCGCCGGGGCGTTTACATAGCCGAGTACCCTGGTGGCGTATACAAGGCCGCCCAAAAGATCGTCAAGCTCCCCGGCCTTCGGGTTTACCGCAATATAGCCTATGCGTTCCCCGGGCAGGGAAAGGTTTTTTGAATAGGACGTGGCGACCAGTGATTCTTCGTAGACGGCAAGCAGGGGCGGGACCGTAACGCCGCCGTAGACTATTTCCCGGTACGGCTCATCAGACAGCAGGTAGGGTTTCCGCCCGGTTTTTTTGCCGTGTTCGCGGAGCAGCGCGGCGAGTTCTTCGAGGGTTTCTCTGGGGTACACCCTGCCGGTGGGATTATGGGGAGAATTGATAAGTACCGCGGCGGTCTTTTCTCCAAGCGCCTTGGCAATGGCCGCAATGTCGAGGTTAAAATCATCCTTGCTGTCAACCGTAACCAGAACACCGCCGTGATTGGCGGTATACGCGCTGTACTCCATAAAATACGGCGCGGAAACAATGACTTCGTCGCCGGGATTGAGTATGGTTTTAAGAATCACGTTGAGGGCCCCGGCGGCGCCTACCGACATGATGATATGCGCCCCGCTCAGATCCACGCCCTGCTCGCGCGAAGCCTTTTTGGCAATGGCTTCCCGTACATCGGGAAACCCCTGATTGGACATATAGCCGTGGCTTCCCTTTTTGTCTTCTTCGGCAAGGCGGAGGAGCGCCTCGTGAAAGGCCCTGGGCGGTTCCAGATCAGGATTGCCTATAGAAAAATCAAAGACATGTTCGGCGCCGTGCTTTTTTTTAAGTTCACTGCCTTCCTCAAACATCTTCCGTATCATCGAGGCGCCGGCGAGGGCGCCTTTTACCGCTTTTGCTATGGCCATATCTTCTCCTTTATACACCATAGATTTGAGTTTGTCAGGTGTGGAATTAGTTAATTCCTTACCTGGCAAACACTTATAATCGGAATTCCCTGACAGTTTCAAATTGTCAGGGAATAATTGAACCGGTTTAACGACCCGGCTGCTTGCCAGGCAAATTTGTCCGTAACGCAGACAATATTTACACGAGGGTCCGCGCTATGCGCACTATGTCGGCGAAAACCCCGCCGGCGGTAACTTCCGCTCCGGCGCCTGGACCTTTGACTACCAGGGGCAGGGTCGAGTAACGGTCGGTGGTTATCACCACTATATTATCAGCGTCCACAAGGGAACAGAACGGGCTGTCAAGGGCTTCGGACCTGAGGGAAAGTTTTGCCTGGCCCGCCTCGACACAGGCCACATAACGGAGGGCCCTGCCCGCTTTTTCGGCCTCTTTTCTTCGTTCTTCAAAAGCCGCGTCGCTTTTTTCGAGTTCCGTAAAAAAGGCCTCCACATCCGACGCGCTGAAACAGGCTTCGGGCAGTATGGGCTCTATGGTAAGCTGCTCAAATTCCAGGGGCATGCCGCATTCCCGGGCAAGCACCAGGGCCTTCCGCGCCGCGTCCATGGCGTTAAGGTCGTCCCTGGGATCAGGTTCGGTATAGCCCCTGGCCCTGGCTTCCCGCACCAGGGCGGAAAAAGTTTTTGACCCGTCAAAGTTGTTGAATATATAACTCAGGGTTCCTGAAAGCACCGCCTCGATACGCCGCACAATATCCCCGGAAAGATGAAGGTCCCTCAGGGTAGAAATTACCGGCAGTCCGGCGCAGACAGTGGTTTCGTACAGGTAGGGTATGCCCTTTTCCTTGGAAATTTCCGTAAGCCTGCGGTAGAACCCGTAGGCCCCCGAATTGGCCCGCTTGTTGGGAGTAACTACCGGAACCGCCGAAGAAAGAAGTTCCTCATAGGTACGGGCGACCGCGTCGCTTGCCGTGCAGTCGCAGAACGCGGTGTTGGGAAGATTGTAGGACTGCATTCTTTTTATGAATGCGGAAAGTTCGAAGGGCTCCGCCCGTTCTGTTTCGTCCATGAGCAGGGCCTTTGCCTCGCCGGGATTGATGCCCTCGCTGTCAAAAAGCATGCGCCGCGAATTGGCCAGACCGGTAAGGTTTATCCTTATCTTGTGCTTGTCGGCGAGAATGACCCGGTGGCGTTCAAGCTGCTTGAGCAGGGTTCCGCCTATAAGCCCTGTTCCGACAAGAAAAAGATTTACCGAGCGTGTACCGGCAAGGAAAAAAGCCTCGTGTACGGCGTTAAGGGCCTTGGCGGTATCTTCCCGGCGTATCACCGCCGAGATATTAAGCTCCGAGGAACCCTGGGCTATGGCGACCACATTGATACCGTTGCGCCCCAGGGCGTGAAACACCTTTCCCGCGAGGCCGGAACTCCGCTTCATTCCCGCGCCGACAACGGCGATTATGGCCATATTGAGTTCCAGTATGGGAGGATCTATCATCGCCGAGCGTATTTCCCGTTCAAAGGCTTCTGAAATGGCCTCTATAGAAAGACGGGCGTCCTCGGGGCGCACGGCAAAACATATTGAATATTCGCTTGAACCCTGGGTGATGAGGATGAGGCTTATTTTTTTTGCCGCCAAAGCGCCGAAGAGCCGGGACGAAAAGCCGGCCACTCCCACCATGCCCGAACCCTGCACCCTGATCAGGGCTATGTCCCCCATGGAACTGATACCCCGTATGGGATACGGTCCCGGCGCGCCGTCCCTGGTTATCCTGGTTCCCTCGCCGCCGGGGTTAAAGGTGTTTCTGATCCGTATGGGAATGCCCTTTTCCAGGGCCGGCCGTACCGTAGGAGGATGGAGCACTTTCGCGCCAAAATGGGAAAGCTCCATAGCTTCAACATAAGAAATAGCGTCTATCCTGAAGGCGTTCTTTACCAGGGCGGGGTCGGCGGTAAGTATGCCGTCCACATCGGTCCAGATTTCTACCTCTTCGGCGTTAAGCGCGGCGCCGAAAACAGCGGCGCTGAGATCGGACCCTCCCCTGCCAAGGGTTGTGGTTTCGCCGCTTCCCGTGGCGCCTATAAATCCTGTGGCCACGACAAGGGCGCTTTGTTTTGCCATGTAATTTTTTATGCGAAGGTAGCTTTCTTCAGGAAAGATACGGGCGTTTCCAAATTGATCGTCGGTTATGATAAGTTCCCTGGTGTCGCAGTACACGGCGGGAATTCCCTGGGCGTTTAGTATGCGGCTTATGAGTTCCGCCGAAATCCGCTCCCCGAAACTCATGATATAATCAAGAATACGGGGGGAAAGTTCCTTGAGCACCCCTATGCCGTCAAGAAAATGGCCGAGTTCGCCAAAGCTTTCTTTTACCAGCGCCGCCGCTTCTTCCCCGGCTTTTCCGGAAAGAAGGGCCGCCAGGAATTCCTCATGACGTGTTTCGAGGGCAAGAAGCTCCTCCCGGCAGCTTTCGTCACCCGAAGCGGCCTTTTTTGCCATATTGATGAGGGCGTCGGTTACCCCGGAGAGGGCCGAAACCACCAGAGCCTGCACCCGGCCCCGGTGTTCCGCGTCTCCCAGTATCGTTATAATTTGTCTGATTGCCTGCGCGGAGCCTACCGAGGTGCCGCCAAATTTAAGCACTACCATTATAGATAGAATTGATAAACTTTTTTGGCAGAAGTATCAAGGGAGGGCCCCGC
>JAIRTD010000111.1 GCA_031255115.1 Spirochaetaceae bacterium
CTTCCCCTGTACGCTGATTTTTCCAGGGAAGTTTTACGCTTTACCGATACCGGGAGGGTACTCGGCGAAGTTGTTATACGCTACCGGTTTTTGGGAAGTGAACGGCAGTCAATACAAACTGTGGCGGTGCAGGTCCATAACCGGAACGTGTTTCCCCAGACGGACGTATCGGCTCTGGCAGCCTTTGTATCCCCCGCTTCTCCTGAAATCCTCGAATACGCAAAGCATATCACCGGTCTTGCGCGCTCCGCCCGGCGGACAGGCCTAAACCAAAATATGCAGACGGCGGTGTGGCTTTTTGAGGGACTGCGGACCGCCGGTATCAGGCTGGCCGATATGCATACCGACAATGATGAAGTCCAGTTCCCCGCCGAAACCCTGGGCTTTAGAACGGGAAACGCGAGGGACATCGGCCTGCTTTGTCTGGCGGCGCTGGAAGCGTCGGGCATCCCTTCGGCGATTATTCCCTTAAACGATGATTTTATCGTTGTCTGTAATCTTGAAGTCAGTCAGTCCGGGGCGGAACTTTTATTCAACGGCCCTGAAAAGGCGCTGATAATAGATGGTCAGGCGTGGATGCCTTTTTCCATGAACGCTTTTAACGAAGGCTTTACAGCGGCATGGGACAACGCCGTGGACGCGCTGAACCGGATCTTTGCCGCGGGCGCGGAAACTGATTTTATCATGCTGGAAAGCGCCTGGGGCATATACCCGCCCGCGCCGCTGCCGGTCCAGGGCCCTACAACAGTCCGGGTCAGCGAGCTAAATCTGGCGCAGGCGGCGGACCGGATCATGGAGCAATACATAGCGCGGGAAATCCAGCCCCAGGTACAAAACCTTCAACGGCGGATAGCGTCTAACGCAAGCGCCGCCCTGTACAACCGCCTGGCTATACTGCTTGTCCGTTCCGGGAGGGCCGCCGACGCAAAGGCCGCGTATGAACGGGCCGCAAACATGGGACTGGTTCCGGCCATGACCAACAGGGGTAATCTTGCCCTTATCGAAAAAGATTATGCCGCCGCCGAACGCTGGTTTGCCCAGGCTCTGGCAAGGGAACCGGGAAACAAGGCGGCGTTACGCGGAATTGAACGGGTTAGAGAACGGAGAGAGTAATCAATAACACGTTGTGTTACGGTCCGATTAAATACAGGCGGCGATTCCGCCGTCTTATACAGGAGCAAAAAAATGAAAAGGACACTATTAATTTTTATCGTCTTTATGACGGCGGGCGTTGCGGCCTTTGGCCAGTCCTTTACGGTACAAAGCGTATCAGGACGGGTAGAACGGGAGACGGGCGGTGGCTGGGCGGCGGTAAGGGCCGGGGATACGCTGAACGGCGAGACGGTGGTTCGTACGGGCATAGGAGCCCGGCTGACCCTTGCTTCGGACGGGAGGACCTTTTCTGTCGGCGCTGTGCAGACCGGAAAGCTCGCCTCCATTGCCGGAAACTCTGGCGGCATACGCATTGACGGACGGGTTAGCCAGACCGATACCGGCGCGTTAAGCCGGACCACCGGCAGGATCAGTACCGCGTCGGCCAGGGCCAGTGACGCGGCGGCGGAAGAGGATATTGCCGCAGAATGAGCAGGGGCCGCGGTAAAAAGTTTTTTGTTATTCCTCTTGTCTGTTTTGCGCTTAGTTTGCCGCTGCTTTTTACCACAGCGGATAACAAAATTTACGACCTCTTCCTGCGGGCCCTGCCTTCTCTTACAGAGCACGAAAAAGTCTATGTGCTTACCCTGGACGACGACTCCATCAGCTACGCCGGAGGTTTCCCTTTTAGGAGGGAAGTCATGGCCGATGTGGTGGTTTTGCTTAAAGAGCTGGGCGCCGCGTCCATCACCTTCGACTTAAACTATCTTGACGAAAGCCCCCAGCGGCTGGACCGGGAATACGCAGGCGAAGTATTCTCCCGCTATCTGGACGAGGGCTTCGGCATGATAAACGAAAGCGCCGCACAGGTCATCGACGGGTTTGCCACGGGAAGTATCAGCCGGAGGGAGAGCGAGCTATACAAAAATGAATTTATTGCCCTTAACGGAGCAGTCCGCGCTGAACTTGAAAAGTCCCTTGAGTATCTGACCCGGGACGTAGACGAATATTTTTCCCGGGCTTTGGCGTTTTCCGGCTGCTCATGGCTTACCCTTACCATGATAAGCCCTGACGATATTATTTCCGGCGCGGAACTTCCCGCGCCTGATGAGGCGATGACAGCCCTGCTCGAATCACGCATAGCCCTGAAAAACATTGAAGCCCGAAACGACCGGCTGAGTTCCGGCATGGCGGGAATCATGCCGGCCATATACAAACTCCTTGGCCGCTCGGCAGGCGCGGGTTTTGTCAATGCCGACGCCGACCCGGACGGCATCAGGCGGCGCCTTGATCTTCTTGTCAAATACCGGGGGAACTACTACGGCCATTTGACCCTGGTTGGCATGCGGGAAATTTTGGGTAATCCTTCCATTGAAGTAAGCGGCCGGGAAATTATTTTACGGAACGCCCGAATCAACGGCCGCATACAAGACATCAGGGTACCCCGGACGGAGAAAGGTTCGGTATTGCTCAACTGGCCGAAAAAAGCGTTTTCAAAATACCGGATCATGTCCCTTTTGGAATTGATTCAACATACCATTATCGAAAAAGTTTTCGCGGAGAATTTAAACCTTATGGCTTCTTCCGGTTTTTTTACCGTGTGGGATAAAGAACAAAGCCCCTGGGAACTTTTCAATCTGGCCGAAAATTTGAGAAACGAAGGCGCGGCGCTTGAGGCATGGCTTGCCCTGCGAAGGGAATTTTTTAAGGCTGCCGGGGATTTTCTTGAAGGGCCATACGAGGAACGGATTCTTGAGCTGGTAGCCGGAGATGAAGAAACTTCAAACTATGTGGAAGAACTCTTTAAGGCGGCCCGCGACCAGTCCAGGCGCATGGAGGATATCCGCGTTGCCGCCGCCGGTCTTGAGGGGGCCTTTTGCGTTATCGGCGCGGACGCCACTTCCATGACCGATAACGGCATAATTCCCTTTGAAGAAAATTATCCCAACGTGGGCACCTATGCGGTAATGGCCAACATGCTCCTCTCCGGGGAATTTATCGACGACGCGCCGCTTCTTGTTTCTGTTGTTCTTGCCCTGGGCTTTTCCTTTGGCATTGCCCTTTTGACAGGCCGCCTTGCCACGGGAAAATCCATTCCTGTGGGCTTCTGCGTCCTCGCGCTCCTGACCGGCCTTTTGCTACTTTATTTCCGTATCACCAAACAGTACATCGGCCTTGCCCTTCCCCTCTCCTCCTCGGCCCTGAGTTTTCTCTCGGCGCTGGCGATTAACTTTCTGGGGACCAGCCGGGAAAAGACTTTTTTGCATATGGCCTTTTCCCGCTATCTTTCTCCTTCGATTATCAACGAGATTATCGCCGACCCCGATAAACTCAACCTTGGCGGGGAAAAGCGCGAAATGACCGCCATGTTTACGGACCTTCAGGGCTTTTCGACCATTTCGGAACAGCTTGACCCGGTTCACCTGGTGCGGCTGCTCAACCGGTATTTAACCACAATGAGCAACATCATCATGGAAAATTTAGGAACCATTGACAAATACGAAGGAGACGCGATTATCGCGTTCTTCGGCGCACCGGTATACCGGGAAGACCACGCCGCCCTGGCCTGCCGGAGCGCCCTTGAGATAAAAAAGGCGGAACAGGAACTGAACGCGCTTATTCTGGAAGAAGGCCTGAGCCCCGCGCCGCTTTTTACCCGCATCGGGGTCAATACCGGAGACATGGTTGTGGGAAACATGGGCGCGGAAAACAAGATGGACTATACGATTATGGGCAGCGCGGTGAATCTCGCGTCCCGCCTTGAAGGGGTAAACAAACAGTACCACACCGGGGGTATTCTGATAAGCGAATACACAAAGGCCCGCATCGGGGATGAATTTATCTGCCGGAGTCTTGACCGGGTGCGGGTGGTAGGCGTCAACACGCCGCTGCGGCTTTACGAGCTTTTGGGGCTGAAGGAGAATCTGGACGCTGGACAGGCGGAGTACCTTGCCGCCTGGGAAAAAGCAACGGGCCTTTTTGAGCGAGCTTTTTTCGCCCAGGCCGGAGAGCTGTTTTCTCTGCTGGCAAAAAAACGGCCCAACGACAACACGGCAAAGCTCTACGCAAAATGGTGCCTTGAATATATTGATACGCCGCCTGTTAATTGGGACGGCGTACATAAGCTGACGGAAAAATAAACTTCCTGCAAGCGGCGGGCTATTAGTCCTCACTGCGAATAAAGCGCGTTAGGAGAAATGAGGAGCGGTGATATGGGTAAGAAGATTTTGGCGCTGGTGTTGTTTGCGGCGCTTGCGGTTCCGGTTTTTGCCGAACATGAGTTCGCCCTGTCCTTATCCCCGGCCTTTGAAATCCCCGCAGGCAAAGAACACTTTGGCGCCGGTATGGGCGCCGCCGCCGGTCTTGACTGGGCCTTTCTGCCCTTTATGGGAATAAGCTCTGGCGGCGGCTTTTCCGGCCTTTCTACAGAGGCAGGAAGCTCCCTCACTCTGTACCGGGGCGGCCTGGGCCCCTTTTTCCGCTGGCGGCCCTTTGACCGATGGACCTTCCGCGTTGATCTGCGGGCCGGGCTGTACCAGTACCAGTGGGAAGACTACAGCAATACCCGGCCCTTTGCGGGCGGCGGCCTCCGGGCGGAGTTTCATCTTTCGCCCTTCCTTTCCCTCTACGCCGGAGGGGAATACGTTGTTCACGCATTTTCGGAAAGCGCGCTTAATACCTTCAATCTTACGGCGGGAATACGGCTGGACTTGTCGGAGATCATGCGGGGCCAGGCCCGGGTCCGGGGCGAAAAAATTGAACAGCATCGGATCTTTCCGGTTTCGTACGCCTGGTATAGGGACAACCCCGCGGCAACGGTACGGATTACCAACAACGAACCGAATACGATTACCGGCCTCCAGCTCTCGCTTTTTATGGACAGCTATATGGGACAGCCAGAACCCTTTGCGATAATACCCAGCCTCGCGCCGGGAGAAAGCGCGGATGTCCCGGTAACGGCCCTGTTCAACGAGGTGATGCTTTCCCTGACGGAGAACGTCAACGCCAATGGCCAGGTGCTGATAAGCTACCAAAGCCTGGGCGCACGCAAGGAAACGGATTTTCCGCTGCAGATGCCCGTATACCACCGGAACGCCCTGAGCTGGGACGACGACCGCCGGGCCGCTTCGTTTGTGTCGGCCCGTGACCCCGCGGCGCGGCTTTTTGCCCGTTATGTCGCTTCGGCGGCGGACAGAATTCCGGAAGAGGGCCCTGCCGAAAACGGCCTTCCCCAAAACGTACGTTATGCGATAGCGTTATTCGAAGCCCTTGCGGCCTACGGCATCAATTATGTGATAGACCCCGCCTCCTCTTTTGTGGAACTTTCAGGAGACGCTTCGGCCCTGGACAGTTTGAATTATCCCTACCAGACCCTGTACTACCGGGGCGGGGACTGCGACGATCTTTCGATACTGTATTGTTCCCTTCTTGAAATATTGGGAATTGACACGGCCTTTATCACCATACCGGGACACATCTATATGGCCTTTGATACAGGGAGCGAAACCTGGAGGGATGGCCTTATTGAACGCGGCGGGCGCTTCTGGATGCCGGTGGAGATAACCGTCCCCGGAGAGGGCTTTTACGAGGCGTACCGGATTGGCGCGCGGGAATGGCGGCGCTTTGCTTCGCAAAACCCCCCGGAGTTTTTGCAAGGCGAAAATTCAACACAAATTGAAGGAGAAGCGAAGCTCTACCCCATGCGCGAATCCTGGGCAATATATCCGCCTGTAACCGTGCCGGAAGCGGGGGATTATCTCCCGCCTGTCCCGGAGGAACAAACCTTTGCCGCCGCGCTTGAACGGGAAATCAAAAAACTGGCATGGTGAGACATCGAAAAAGTAAGCAAAAAGAGGGCCCTGACCGCCGGGGCAAACGACGCCTGGGCCCTCCTTCCGGTTTGGGCGTAGGCATCCCAAAGCCAAAGGGAGCATGCTCATAGCAAGGTCAGAGCTACGGCAAACCCATAGCCTTACTAACGCGCGCGCGGTATACTTACGCTATGCAGGACGCTGATCTTATTATCATCGGGGCAGGACCGGCGGGGCTTAGCGCGGCCCAGTATGGGGCAAGGGCGAATCTCAAGGTTCTTCTCCTTGAACAGATGCTTGTGGGAGGACAGGCCCTCAACATAGACAGACTCGAAAACTATCCGGGCAACGCCACAGGTAAATCCGGGTTTGAACTGGTCCAGGATTTACAGGCCCAGGCAGAGGGATTTGGCGCCGTAATAATCAACGACGGCGTTCTTTCCATAGCCGGAGAAGAAGGCGGTTTTGCGCTTGGCCTGGCTTCGGGCAAAAGCCTCCGCGCCCCGGCGCTGATACTTGCTGCCGGCGCGCTTCCCCGTCTCCTCGGCGTTCCCGGCGAAGCGGAATTTTCAGGCCGGGGAGTGTCCTACTGCGCTACCTGCGACGGCCCCTTCTTTAAGGGGAAGAAAGTGTTTGTCGCTGGCGGCGGGGATTCGGCCTGTCAGGAAGCGGAATACCTTGCCGGTCTTGCAGGCGAAGTGGTCATGGTTCACCGTAAAGAAAAATTCCGCGCCCAAAAGGCCCTTGCGGGCCGGGTTCTTCATAACGAAAAAATCAAACTTCGTTTCTGTTCCCGCATCACCGAAATCAGGGGCGATAAAAAAGTCTCCGCCGTGCTTGTCGAGGACCTTAAAACCGGAACAAAAACCGAAGAACAGGCCGACGCGGTTTTTATCTTTGTAGGGTCCATACCCCAGAACGCTCTGGTTCCCAGCGCGGAAAAAGACGAAGCGGGTTATATTATCACCGGGCCTGACATGGCGTCTTCCATACCAGGTATCTTTGTCGCCGGGGACCTGCGTTCAAGCCCCTTCCGCCAGGTGGTAGTCGCCGCTGCCGAAGGCGCTATTGCGGCCCA
>JAIRTD010000124.1 GCA_031255115.1 Spirochaetaceae bacterium
GATTCTGTTTGGCGGGGCGGCCCTTCGAATGCCATTTGCATACCGGGGGTTTTGTTTGGCCTACGCCTTGCCGCTCTTGTTGCCGGGACGCGCTCATCGAATCGCGCGCTGTTATTGGCGGGCGGCCCTTCGAGTGTCGTTGGCATACCGGGGGTTTTGTTTGGCCTACGCCTTGCCGCTTTGATTGCCGGGACGCGCTCGATGGCGCACTGGCTCGCCTAAAGGCTCGCCGCTTGTGATTGATGTGTGAAGAATTTTATCGTGCGCCACGCCGTGTTACCTGCACGGGTTCAACATGCTTCGCATGCTTTTTCGGGCGCGCGCGCTTTTATTTGGGCGGCCCTTCGAGTGCCATTTGCATACCGGGGGTTTTTCGGGCCTACGCCTTGCCGCTTCTATTGCCGGGACGCGCTCGATGTCTCGCGCGATTCTGTTTGGCGGGGCGGCCCTTCGAATGCCATTTGCATACCGGGGGTTTTGTTTGGCCTACGCCTTGCCGCTTTGATTTCCGGGACGCGCTCGATGTCTCGCGCGCTTTTATTGGCGGGTAGGGCGCAATCGTGTTGCGCCCGTAGGGGGGCCGGGCGGGTGTGGTATGCAAAACGAGTTTCGGCTGGGAAACAGGCCCCCCTCTTTTTTTACTTAAAGTACCGGGCCAGGAGGCCTTTGAAGCCGGCGCAATGGCGGGCTTCGTCTCTGGCCATTTCGTGGACTGTGTCGTGGATGGCGTCGTAGCCTCGTTCTTTGGCGCGTTTGGCGATGTCGAATTTGCCGGCGCAGGCGCCGTGTTCGGCTTCGATGCGGAGTTCGAGGTTTTTTCTGGTGCTGTCGGTGATGACTTCGCCGAGGAGTTCGGCGAATTTGGAGGCGTGTTCGGCTTCTTCGAAGGCGTAGCGTTTGTAGGCTTCGGCTATTTCGGGAAAGCCTTCCCGCTCGGCGACCCGGCTCATGCCGAGGTACATGCCGACTTCGGTGCATTCGCCTGTAAAGTGGGCTCTGAGGTCGTCAATGATATCCTGTTCGACGCCTTTGGCTACGCCGACTACGTGTTCGGCGGCAAAGCCGCCGCCTGCGGTCTGCTCCTTGAATTTGGCGGCAGGGGCTTTGCAGGTGGGGCAGAATTCAGGCGGCTTATCGCCTGTGTGTACATAACCGCATACGGTACAAACCCATTTCTTCATAATTGTTACTCTCCATTTAACTAAAGATTACTATCGGCTTAGAGCCGCAGTTGTCGTTTTATGTCCCGCGCAGCGCGGGCAAAGTCCGCTTAGTGTGGTTTTTCTAAAATCAATGCTAAAATCGGCCGCGGGGAATTTTCGGGTTAAAAGTTCTATGGTTTCGGTGTCGGGCGCGGGGAGGTCCATCACGGCTCCGCAGCAGTTGCAGATCAGGTGGGGGTGGGGGCTTACAAAGCCGTCAAAGTGTTCTTCGCCGTCAACTACGCCTACCGAAACGACCAGGCCCTGTTCCCTGAAATAGGCGATGTTCCGGTATACGGTTCCCAGGGAAAGGCCGGGCATGCGGGGTTTGAGTTTTTCGTACACCCACTGGGCGCTGGGGTGGGATCTGGTTGAGCGTATGAGTTCCAGGATGGCTTCCCGTTGTTTGCTTCGTTTCTGTGTTCTTTGGTTCACTGTTTACCCCTTGACAAATATGATAATAATAACTATTATTGTTTTTGTCAAGAGAAAAAGTGCTTTTTTGGATTTTTTTGGGAAAAAGGAGCGGAAACGCTGGATTGGGAGCGGGGCGCGTTTATACTGGTGGATAGAGCTTATTTCTATACCTGTACTTCCGTATTTTGAACTCCGGCGCAACTGGAGGTAGAAAAAAGTGTCTAAATCTTTCCATCAGGAAGTACAAAACGCCTTATCCCGGAACCGGTCCGCTATTGAAAGGGTTTTTGTGTCCTGTTATTATAGTTTAACAGTTTTGAAATGTGAGGTAGCATGGCTTCTTTAGGAATCAATATTGGGTCTACGAGTTTGAAAATGGTTCTTGCCGAAGATGGCAGGGCGCTTTGGTCCGCTTCGACTCCCCATGAGGGGGATTTTGCTTCCGCGGTGCGGAACTTACTTGCCGAGGGCAGGGTTAAAGAAGGAACGCCTGCGCTGGTTACAGGGAACGAAGGGCGTTTTATGTTTTCCGCCGCCGGGACGCTTGAGCCGCTTTGTGTAGAGGCTGCTCTCAGGGCGCTGGGGCTCAAGGCTGACGCGGTAGTCAGTATGGGCGGCGAAGATTTGGTGGTGTATTCCCTCGATGCCGAGGGGAAGATTATCAATAACTTTTCGGGGAACAAGTGCGCGTCGGGAACCGGCGAATTTCTCAAGCAACAGCTTGCCCGTATGGACATGACGCTTGAGGATATTGACCGGGTCAGCGACAGCGCCAAGGTTTATCCGCTTTCTACCCGCTGTTCTGTGTTTATGAAGAGCGACTGTACCCACAGGCTCAACAAGCGGGAGGCCACCAAGGACGATATTGTTCTTTCCCTTTCCGATGTCATGGCGGTCAAGGTTATTGATTTTCTCAAGCGGGCCAGGATTAGTTCGGGCAGGGTAGTGCTGACCGGGGGTATCACCCTTAACCGGCACATTGTACGGTTTATAAAAGAAAAGGCTCCGGAGATTGAATTTATTATTCCCGATACGGCTCCGGTTTTTGAAGCCCTGGGCGCGGCGGTACTGGCCGAAACCCTGGGTACGCCGCTTCCCGAAGTCAACCGGCTGCTCAAGTCCAATGAGATACGTTTTGGCGCTCTTGGGGCGCTCAGGGACTGGCAGAACAAGGTAAGGGTCTTTGACAAGGCCGACGGCAGGGTTATGCCGGGAAGGCGCTATATACTGGGCGTTGACGGCGGTTCGACGACGACCAAGGCCTGTCTTGTGGATATGGAAAGCGACGAGATTGTTGCAAGCCACTATGGCCGTACCCACGGGGATCCGGTTAAGGCGCTCAAGGAATGTCTCAGGATCATTCAGGAAAAAGTCATTGCCGATACCGGGACCAAAGAGATTGACATACGTCTGGTGTCCGCCACGGGGTCTTCGCGGGAAATACTCGGCGTGTTTCTTGAGACGCCGGGGGTGTACAACGAAATTATAGCCCATTCTGTGGGAACCACCTACTTTGATCCCGGCGTGGAAACGATTTTTGAGATAGGCGGCCAGGACGCAAAATATGTGCTTCTTAAAAACGGGGTTCCCATTGATTACGCGATGAACGAGGCCTGTTCGGCAGGAACCGGTTCTTTTCTTGAAGAATCAGCGTCAGGGGATCTTTCTATACATTCGGCCAGGGACATAGGTCCCATAGCGCTTAACGCCGACGCGCCGCTTAAATTCGGCGAGCACTGTTCGGCCTTTATCAATTCGGATATACGCAAGGCGGTCCAGCAGGGCGCCTCAAAAGAAAATATCACTGCCGGTATCGTTTGTTCCATCGTGGCCAACTACCTTAACAGGGTGGTCGGCAACCGTACCATAGGGGGCAAGATTTTTCTCCAGGGCGGCGTGGCCAAGAACATGGCCGTGCCGCTGGCCTTTGCCATGATGCTGGACAAGGAGATTCTTGTTCCGCCGTCGCCTGAACTCATGGGCTGTTTTGGCGTTGCCCTGCTTGCCAAACGCAAGAACGCCGACGGGCTTCTTGCCGAAAAAATCGTTGACATTGACGAGCTTTTGGTGCGGGAAATAGGTTATGAGCGGGTTTTTACCTGTCAGTCCTGCGACAATTACTGTCCCATACAGG
>JAIRTD010000025.1 GCA_031255115.1 Spirochaetaceae bacterium
TACCGGGCATATCAGGCTGGAGCAGATTCCCTTTTCGTCTTATGGCGCCTTTTTCCCCGGCAGGGCTGAGCGGGAACTGGTAGAGCGTTATGCGGTAACCGGAGGCGTTCCCAAGTATATTGAATTTTTTGGAAGCGGGAACCTGAACCGGGAGATACAAAAAAATATACTTACTACTTCCGGGTTTCTCTACAACGAACCGTTTTTTCTTTTGCGGACGGAAGTATCGGAAATAGGCAGCTACTATTCGCTTATCAAGGTTATAGCCGCAGGAAACCGCAAGCTGTCGCAGATAGCCTCGGCACTGGAACTTAAACAGTCGGCTATTTCAAAATACCTTGGTACCCTTATTACCCTGGGAATTCTGGAGCGGGAAGTTCCGGTAACCGAGGAGAATCCGGAAAAAAGCAAGAAGGGTCTTTACCGTATCAAAGATCATTTTTTGCGCTTCTGGTTCAGGTTTGTTTTTCCCCGCAGGGGGTATATTGAACTGGGCAGGAGCGGCGAAGTGCTGGAGCAGATAAAACACAACTTTATCGACGGGCATGTAAGTTATGTTTGGGAAGATATTTGCCGCGAAAAAATGTGGGCCCTGGATTTTCAAAAGAGATGGGGGTTTTCCATTGACCGCTGCGGAAGGTGGTGGAACCGGGAACTTGAAATTGACATTGTTGCCTATAATAGTTCCGGTCTTGAGATGATTTTTGGCGAGTGTAAATTCAGCGCCGGAAAAACAGGGCCCGCCGTATTGCGGAACCTGGAACAAAAGGCAAACGCGGTGCCCTGGAAAAAAGAAAACAGGCGGAACTACTTTGTGCTTTTTTCGATAGGCGGTTTTTCCAGGGAACTTATGGCAATCGCCAAATCCCGGGACGATGTACTTTTGGTATAAAGGGCGGACCTTGTGCCCGTCGTCCGGGTTTACCAGCGCCGTCTTTGCCCGCTACGGTAGGGGCCTGCGTTTTTTCAAACCGTAGAATACTGTTAAGAAAAGGTGTATACTTAATAATATGAAGAACCGTTTTATTCGTGGCGAGAGTTTAATACCCCGCGGCTCTGCCGCGCGGTTGTTGATTTTTTCTGTTTTGGCGGCTGGTCTTGTCCTGGGTATGCCTTTGGCGGCCCAGAGCAGGCAGGACCGGAACATTCCCCAAAATATCGCCGAGGCTTTTCGGAGAGCGGGCCTCCCGGTGTTGAGGCAAAAGGGGCCGGCGCCTGATTTTACCCTCAAGACTCCTGGTGGCGCGAGCATCAGTCTGGCGGCTCTCAAGGGCAAGGTCGTGTTCCTCAATTTTTGGGCGACCTGGTGCGGTCCCTGCCGTGTGGAGATGCCTTCGATGGAAGCGGTCTACGGCGAACTCAAAAACAGGGGTTTCGAGGTGCTTGCCGTTGATGTGCAGGAAAGGGCGGCGGATGTACAAAACTTTTTAACGGAATTCGGCCTGAGCTTTCCTTCGGTTCTGGATACTACCGGAAGGATAAGCCGCCTCTACAATATCACCGCTTTTCCGACTACCTTTATTCTTGACCGGGAAGGCAATATCATAATCCGTCTTGTGGGCAGCATCAACTGGAACACTCCCGAAATGATCGCCGCCTTCAGAACCTTACTTGACGCCTGAGCGCCGGCGCTGGTCCTTAGCGTCTAACAACCCGCCTGCCTGTCAAACAAGCCTTGTGGGGTTTATACTCCATACCTTCGATCTGTATTTGCCGGAACTAGGCAAAACCTTTGGGCGGGCCCAGTATCTCGGCCATGATCACCGCTTGCTGGAGCGGGGTATATGGTTCAAGTTTCTTTTCAAAATTTGAACCTTGGGTCTTTGTCTCGTCCTGCGCGCGGGGCGCGTCTTTAGAGGGAGCGGGTGAACTATATTTAGGCGCGGGCGGGCTGTACTTTGGCGCGGCCCGCGATGAACTCAATCTGGAAGACCCGGCTTCTTTCTCCGGGGAAAGCTCCAGGCGTTCTTCGTAGGTCCTGATTTGTTCCATAAATTTTGTCTTGGCGTCGTCCAGGGTCTGCAAGAACGCGGTGTTGTCCGTCTGCTTCCGTACTTTTGAAACCGGCTTGGGAAAAGGAGACGAATCAGAGCGGAATGTATCATCGGTCTCCCAATGGGGCCTAAAACTTTGTTCTTCATCGCGGTCTTCAAAAAAATCGACAGGCTGGGGAGCTGCCCGGGACTGCTCATTCCTTTTTCTGGAAGCAAAAATCCTTATGGCGATGATCGCCGCAATGGGAATAAGACCTACGAGTGTACTGAACATGTCCTCCATAACCGTTCCTTATTTGGCGTTCCCCGAATTTCCTATGGAAGAACGCATATCCGTGTCGGCCTGTACGTTCTTGAGCCGGTAGTAATCCATGACGCCCAGGTGGCCGTTCTTGAAGGCGTCGGCTATGGCAAGGGGGATTTCCGCCTCGGCAAGCACTACCTTGGCGCGGTTCTCCTGAACCAGGGCAACCATTTCCTGTTCCCGGGCCTGGGCTGCCGCGCGGCGTTTTTCCGCCTCGGCCTGGAAGCGCCGTTTGTCAGCTTCGGCCTGGTCAGCCTGGAGTTTGGCGCCTACGTTTTCGCCTACGTCAATGTCGGCTATATCAATAGAAAGAATCTCAAAGGCGGTTCCCGCGTCAAGGCCTTTTTCCAGAACCCGCTTGGAAATAATATCGGGGTTTTCGAGTACCGCCTTATAGGACTCGGCGGAACCGATGGTGGTAACAATGCCTTCGCCTACACGGGCAATGATGGTTTCCTCGGTAGCGCCGCCGACCAGTCGTTCAATATTGGCCCGTACCGTAACCCTTGCCTTTACGCAGAGCTGGATACCGTCCTTTGCCACAGCGTCTATAGTAACTTTTCCCTTGGAACTGTCGGGACAGTCAATGACCTTGGGATTGACGCTGGTCCTGACCGCCTCAAGCACATCGCGTCCGGCAAGGTCTATGGCGGCGGCCCGCTGGAAGGGGAGGGGTATATTGGCTTTGTTGGCGGCAACCAGGGCGCGGCTCACCTTCATCACATCGCCCCGGGCAAGGAAGTGGGTTTCAAGCATATCGCTTGCCACATCGATTCCCGCCTTGCTAAGCATGATACGGGAGTCAACGATAATGCCGGGGTTTACATGGCGCAGCCACATACCCACAAGGCGGCCCATGCCTACATAGGCCCCGGAAAGCAAGGCGCGGAACCACAGCCCAAAAAAGCGGAAGAACAAAAGAATAAAACCAAGCGCAAAGGCTCCGGCGACAACAAGAACAATTAAATACGGCATAACGCCCCCCTGACTAAATTGATGGTCTATCTCACTCTTATAGTATCCAATATTCCCCAATGAATCAACAACGCTACGAATCAACAACGCAGGAGACGGGCCCCGCGGCGCAATGACCTACACTACTTCTACCACAATCCTGCTGCCCAGGACCTTGCTTACCCTGACCTGGACGCCGCTTTCGGCAAAAGCCCCTTCGGTTTCGACTCCGTAGATCCTGTCTTCTATACGGGCCTTGCCTGAGGGCCGCAGGGTGGTAATGGCCGCGCCGGTTTTTCCGAGGAGCAGGGTATAGTCCTCGCCGCCTGAATTTGCGCCGGCAGTCCCGAAAGCGCCCGCCGCTCCGCCGGGATCAACGCCGCCTGCTGTTCCGGTGATACTGGTCTTGAGGGTCAGCGGGTCGAATATGCGGATGCGCGGTCCCATGAGGACGATAAACGCTATTGCCGTAATGGAGGCAATGATGCCCATGGTAACTACCACCACGTTTCTGCCGAGGAGGCTCCATTCCCAGTCTGTAACGGGAAACACAAAATCCTGCATGGAAAGAACCAGCGAGAGGCCGATGAGGATTATACCGGAAATGCCCACAACGCCAAAGCCGGGAAGTATGAATATCTCAACGGCAAGAAGGGCCAATCCTATCAAAAAGAGAAGCATTTCCAGTGAGGCGACGGTTCCCAAAAGGGCGTTGGAACCAAAGACCAGGAGAAAGGCTATGATGGCGGTAACGCCGAAAAATCCAAAGCCGGGGCTCTGGAGTTCCATAAAGATCATCACAAGGCCCACGATGATGAGCAGTATCTGCACCGGGCCCGAGGTCAGGAGGGCAACCAGGGAATCGGCCGGGCCCGGACTGCGCAGCACCGGAACGCCGCTTATGCCCGCCGCGGAGAACAGAGCCTCCTGGCTGTCGACGATACCGCTGGTAAGCCCGTAGGACGCGGCCTCACCCGCGGTAAGGGAAAGAAGTTTTCCCGGCGGGCAGATGACCGAACCCCGTTCAACCCTGAGGCTGGTATCCTTTTCGAGCCTTTCCAGATCTTCTTTGGTAAGCGCCCTGGGGCTGCCGTTTACCGTACATTCCCAAAGCTCCACATCCAGGTCCACCATGGCAAGGGCTATGCCTACAGGGTGGCCGTTCCGCTCGGCAAGGGACGCCATCTGGGAACGTACTGCCGCGACGGTTTTTTCCCCGGCGGCTTCGCTTTCTCCGGAAGGACTCATCATTACCGGCGCGGCGGCGCCAATGGAAGTTCCCGGCGCCATATAGATATCCTTGCAGGACAGGGCAATAAGCGCGCCGGCCGACCAGCTTACCCCCATGGAACCCTCACTGTTGTTTATCCAGGCTATGGTAGGTATGTCTCTTATTGAAAGAATATTGGAAGTAATTTGAAGGGCCGAGTCAACCCTTCCGCCAAAGGTGTCGATTTCAAAAACCAGAGTACCGGCGCTTTGCTCCCGGGCCGTTTTTATTTGCCGCCGTACAAAGGCGGCCAGGGAAGGACTTATATCCCCTTTGACCGAAATAATCCACGCCGCCCCGGGAACAGCGGCGTTCTCCGCGGCAGGGGCCGGCTGGGTTTGAGCTGCCAGAGGCTGCAAAGAAAACAGGGCAGCGCAAAAAAACACCAGGACGGATAATACCATCAGGTGCCGCAGGAAAGGAGCCGCCCCTCCCCGGAAAACAGGAGCATGTGTCTTGAGGCAATATAATTGGCTGTTCATACCATTAGTGTATAGTATTTTTGGCAAGAACGCTACTCATCCAACGAAGAGATCCCCGGAGTTCTACCCCTGAATTTTTCATTAAACAATGGGAAGCAAATGGACACGGATCTTACGCGAATCAATGGTAATGAGAGCGCCTTCTTCAATATCGGCAGACAAGGTTTTTAGTGCGCCAAGCACCCTGCCGCCGATCCTGCCCGGTCCCAGAGCGGCGGTCCGTATCTGTATGACACTTGGTTTGTTGCCGTGGCTGATGGCAAGAATGAATCCAAAATCAAGATCATTGGTCAGGACAGTAAATCCATAGCTTTGTGCGTAGGCCACGATTCCGGTGTCCGGCGCGTCCGGGGGGCCAATAGATGACCAGTGTACTGCTTCTATGCCGTTACCAGCCAGAAAATCCACCCACCGGGGAGAAAGGTTCATGTCAACAAGGATTTTCATGTTTCGGCAAGGGCAATTTCCCGCCATTGGGCCAGAGCGGCGGCGTATTGCAGCGCCTGCATAATATCTTCCCGCTCAAGGTAGGGATAATCAGCCAACAATTCTTCTATACCAACCCCGCGCCAATCTGCCCGACAATCATGCCCACCATTATCCGCATACTGCGAATAC
>JAIRTD010000035.1 GCA_031255115.1 Spirochaetaceae bacterium
ATAGAACTGGAACCCCGGAACGCTTCGGCCTATAACCGGCGGGGCTGTGTGTTTTATGATACCCTCGATGACGACCTGGCCATACGGGATTTTAGCGAAGCCATAAGGCTTTCTTCCGGCAACGCAGTCTACTACCATAACCGGGGAAACGCCTGGTACAGCAAGGGCGACTACGAAAGGGCCCTCGCGGATTTAAGCCAGGCCCTTAGACTTGATTCCCGTTATGCGTCAGCGTACCGGAGCCGGGCCCTTGTCTGGCAGAAAAGAGGCGACCAGGCAAACGCCGCCAGAGACCTTGAAGCCGCGCTCAAAATTCAATAAACTTGAACTATCTTTTGGGCGTCTATTGGAGCATATTATGGTAAAAACACGCCTGGGCCGTACCGGCCTTACCGTTACTAAAGACGGGTTTGGGGCTTTGCCCTTGCAGCGCTGCACTAAAGACGACGCGGTGCGTATCTTGAGAAAGGCCCTTGACAATGGAATCGATTTTTTTGATTCCGCCCGCGCCTATTCGGACAGCGAAGAAAAACTGGGCGTTGCATTCGAAAAGCGGCGGGACGAATATATTCTGGCCACCAAGACCAAGGCAAGAACAGAGGCTGAATTCTGGAAGGATCTTGAAACAAGCCTTACCCTCCTCAAGACCAGCTATATTGATATTTACCAGCTTCACAATCCGCCTGTCCTGCCCAGACCCGGCGACGGTTCAGGCTGTTATGAGGCCATGCTCAAGGCACAGGAACAGGGCAAAATACGTTTTATCGGCATTACCAACCACAGGATAGGCGTTGCCAGGGAGGCTGTAGAAAGCGGCCTGTACGATACCATTCAGTATCCCTTCAACTATCTCTCTACCAAAGATGAAGAAGAACTCACCGGCTTTGCCGCCGCGCGCAATGTGGGCTTTATCGCCATGAAGGGCCTGCGCTTACTGTATGCCCTGTCCCGCCGGTATAGAGATCAATACCTGCGCCCGCATGTCCCTGCTTTTGCGGAGAATGCCCGCGGCGCCCTTTCTCACCGAAAAATGGCAGAAAGAAATGGCAAAGATAGAGAACTGCCTCCACTGCCGCCGCTGTACGGACCATTGCCCCTACGGTCTTGATACGCCCGCGCTTCTCGAAAAAAATTATCAGGACTATAAAACTTTTTTAAATTAGATTTGTTTAAAAACTTCGAGTTTTATTCTCTGACATCTTCAAAATGTCAGGGAATCAACAACCGCGCGACAAAGCCGCGGGGTATAAAACCTCCGCCACGAATAAATCCCTTAAAAATGTGGTTTTGTACGGTATAGCCTGGTTCATTACTAAACCAGACTATACATCATAGATTTGGGTTTTAGGGTTAGTCTTTAGTCCGGCGGTAAAAATCCGTTAGTGAAAACCCCACGACTGTCGTAGTTGCATTGAAGGCTATTTTATTTTTGGACATAAAAGCAGCCTCGTTATGATTGGTGTGATCGTCTCTTCTAATAATGATTGAAACATAATATGAACCGAAACCAGTCCACGGCTGGGACTGGGCAATATTGGTATATAATGGCAATTCCTCCCTTTTCCCATTGGCAATAAGTTCAGAAAGGACGAAATGATAAGCAATTAGCTCATTGTTACTTATTGGGTTTTGTGTTGCAAAGAGCCCTACTTCAATTCTTTTGCCATTAAAATCGGAAAGTCCGGTAATAGAAATCTTTTTTGGGTTACTGTTTATTGTTGTCCACTTTGCATATACGGTTATGCTGGTTACAATAGGCGTTGAGACTCCAAAAGGCTCTCCCCAATCATTGTTCGTTCCGTCTTTTGTATACCACCCTTCAAAAATATTGTTGGCTTTTTCAGGTACAGGTAAAGCTCCTACAGGATCACCTGAATTAACCTGAATGCTGGTTGGGTTAACAGTGCCGCCCTCAGGGTCAAATGTTACCGTGTGTTTAGTTGGCGCGACACTTCCCCACTTTGCGTACACGGTTATGTCGGTTACAATAGGCGTTAAGACTCCAAAAGGCTCTCCCCAATCATTGTTCGTTCCGTCTTTTGTATACCACCCTTGAAAAAAAGTATCTCCACTTGTCTTCGTGGGTGTAGGTAACGAAGAAAGCGTTTTGCCTTCTTCTGCCGTCATGGTACTGGGTACAACCTCTCCTCCATTCGCGTCGAAAGTCACGGTGTATTGTGTTATTGTAGTATTGGTAGTACCGTTATCACAACCCACAATACCCAGCATAAATAATGCTCCTATTATTGTTAGGAGAAGTCCCGAAAACATACGTTTGTTCTTCATCATTAAACCTCCGCCACGAATTAACAGAATATAAAAATACTATCTTTAGAGACAAATTATGTCAATCTGTATTTGTCCTGTACAGGCGGGAATCAAAAATCTGGTCCATCTTGTTTGCGGGCGAGCGGATCTTGATGGTTCCCTTGGTTTCGGCAGGTACGCCGACCGCTACGGAATGGGGCGCTACGGAATGGAGGACCACGCTGCCTGCGCCTACAACAGAACCTTCTCCTATTTCGATGTCTCCCAAAATTGTCGCTCCTGCGCCAAGGAGGGAGTCCCGCCGTATTGTCGGATGACGTTTGCCGGTTTTCTTGCCGGTTCCTCCCAGCGTTACCTGATGAAGCAGCGAAACATTGTCCTCGACAATGGCGGTTTCGCCGATTACGATGGCGGTGGCGTGGTCAATAAAAACACCCTTGCCTATGAGCGCCGCAGGATGTATGTCCACGCCGTACAGCAGGGATACCCGGCTCTGTATATAGTACGCCAGATAGGGTTTCCCCCTGTTCCAGAGGTGATGACCAATGCGGTAAAGTTCCAGGGAATGAAAGCCCTTGTAGAACAAAAAGGGTTCCAAATAATCACAGGCCGCGGGGTCTTTTTCGACAATGGCTTCGAGATCACTTGCCGCGTTCTTTGCTATGGAAGGGTCTTCTTCCAGGGCCTTCTGTATTTCAAGCAGCAGGTTCATTCCCTCGTGGAGAAAAAGGCATTGATTGGTAAGGAGCGCCCCCAGGGCTTCCTTAAAGTCAGCCGGTTTAAGTACCAGCGAGGTGATCAGGTTTGTAAGCGCCGGCTCATTTTGGATTGTCTCCAGGGCCTTGTGTTTTAGTTGTTTAAAGCTGAAATTACCCATGCTTCAATTATAGAACAAAGCGGAGGCTTTATACCACCTGAGACCGGCCTAAAAATTCAAAACGGCGTTCCGGTAAAATTCCCCGGAGCGCCTGATGCCGCGTTATTCTTCCCAGAGCCAGGTTGAAAGGTAACGCTCGCCGGTATCAGGAAGAATAACGACGATGGTTTTTCCTTTGTTCTCCGGCCGTTTGGAAACAGTAAGGGCTGCTTCCAGGGCAGCGCCCGAAGATATGCCGGCAAATATGCCTTCTTCCCTGGCTGCCCGGCGCGCGGCGTTTCCCGCCTTGAGGTCATCGGTCAGGTAGATTTCATCGACCAGCGCGGCTTGATAGACCTGGGGGACAAAACCGGCGCCTATGCCCTGTATCTTGTGCGGGCCAGCCTGGCCGCCGGAGAGTACCGGTGAGGCGGAAGGTTCGACGGCGATGATTTTTATCGACGGCTTTTTGGCCTTGAGATATTTGCCCGCGCCGGTGATGGTTCCGCCGGTTCCGGCGCCGCCTATGAGTATGTCGATTTTTCCGTCCGTGTCCTCCCAAATTTCCGGGCCAGTGGTTTTTTCGTGAATCTCCGGGTTTGCCGGATTGTTGAACTGCTGGGGGATAAAGGAATTGGGAATTGCCGCGGCGAGTTCTTCCGCTTTGGCAATGGCGCCCTTCATTCCCTTGGCTCCTTCGGTGAGTTCCAGTTCGGCTCCCAGGGCTTTGAGGAGCTTGCGGCGTTCTATGCTCATGGTTTCGGGCATGGTAAGGATGATTCTATAGCCCTTGACCGCCGCCACAAAGGCCAGCCCTATGCCGGTATTGCCGCTGGTCGGTTCAATAAGAACCGTTCCCTTGGTGATTTTCCCGTCCCGCTCTCCGGCCTCGATGAGGGCCAGAGCAATACGGTCTTTAACGCTGGAAAAGGGGTTAAAACTCTCCAGTTTGGCGTATATAACGGCCTCTCCCTCGTTAATCCGGTTGATTTTTACAATAGGTGTTTTTCCTATGAGTTCGGTGATTCTCTCTGCTCGCGCCATTTCTATGCCTCCTGTATATCCTAGTAATCGTATAGTTATTGTAATAGAAGGTCGGGCCCTTGTCAAGCACTTTTTGTTGTTTTTTTTAAATTTGAAGCAAGTCGCCGCGCTTACCCAAAAAGAGCGGAAAATGCGCGGGCTCCTGCCCAAAAAAGCGGTAAAACTGTCTGTCAGAGGCGGTCAGCGGCCTGTTTGTTTGGCGATTGTGGCGATGACCGCGTCAAGGTCAATGGGTTTGGCAAGATGACCGTTCATGCCGTTGGCAAGGCATTTGTCGACATCTTCCTTAAACGCGTTTGCCGTCATGGCGATAATCGGGACAGGCCCGCTCCGGCGGCCGGGCGCGTCCTGGGTGCTTCCGCCGGAAGAATACCGGGGGCGGCTTTGTTCAAACTCGCGGATTTTTCGGGCCGCTTCGTACCCGTCCATGCCGGGCATCTGGATATCCATGATTACAATGTCGTACAAATCAGGATTGGCAGTGAATTGGTCCACCGCGTCAATGCCGTTTTTTGCCACATCGATATGGATATGGGTATCGGCAAGCAGGCTGATAAAGATTTCCTGGTTGATTTCGATATCCTCGGCAAGGAGGAGATGTATACCGGAAAAGTCGGGGCTTGCCGTTTCTTCGGGCGGCTCCTTGCCGGGCTGTTTTTCCGAACAGTCGATAATTTCGTTTATCGTATCCAATATTGAAGAAGGAAAAACAGGCTTGAGAATAAAACGGTGAATCCCCGCCTCTTTTGCGCTGCTTTCTATTTTGTTCCATTCGAGGAAGGTGGCCATAAGTACTACCGTATCTGTCTTGAGCTTGGTCTTGAGTTTCCGTACCAAATCAAGGCAGCCAGTGTCAGGAAGTTTTTCGTCGAGAAAAATGATGTCATAGGGTTTTTCCGCTTCCGCGGCCCTGACAATCAGTTCCGCGGCGCTTTGGCCGCTATGGGCCTTGTCGGCGGTGATGGCAAGCTGCGCCAGTATGGAAACCAGATGTTCCCTGCTTTCTCCGTCGGCGGTAACCACAAGGGTCATAAGATTCAAGGCCTGGATTTTGCCCGGTATTACCAGGTCGTTTTCCGGCGGCGCGGGAACAAGGAGTACTTCAAAAAAGAAGGTAGAACCCTGTTTCTGCCGGGATTCAACCCAGATACGGCCGCCCATTTTTTCTACAATGTTTTTGGAAATGGTAAGGCCCAGTCCTGTTCCTCCAAAACGTCGGGATATGCTGCCGTCAGCCTGTTCAAAAGAAAGAAAGAGTCTGCTTAGTTGTTCTTTGGATATGCCGATGCCGGTGTCGCTTAT
>JAIRTD010000059.1 GCA_031255115.1 Spirochaetaceae bacterium
AGACCCGAAAGTCCGTACCTGCCCCATTCAGTGGCCGAAGGCCAGGGGACGGTTTGGGAGCTTCCCGAATAGTTGCGTTCCGGGGCCGTGCTTGTTCCGCCGCCCCCGCCACCTGAACCGCTTCCACCCGAAGCGCCGTTGCCTGAACGGAAAAGGCCCGAAACGCCATCCCGTACGCCTTCACGGGCGCCGCTTTTTACGGAACTGCACCCTGCCACAACAATCACCGCCACACCGCATAGTATGGCAAGTATTCCTGCTGTCTTTTTCATCTATAAACTCCTTATTATTGAGCCGCGTAAGCGGCTTTTTAAACTGACATGGTTTATGCTTTTTTCATTCGTTCTGTATTGCGGCGTCTGTCCCGGCGGCCTGCTCCGCCAGATAGGTTTCCAGCCCCCGGCGGACAAGTTCTTCGGACGCCTGTTCCACATCAATGTTTTGACGGGCTGCCAGGGTTTGAATCTGTTCCCTGACCCCTTTGCGGACATTGATTTCCATAGAGTCCTTCAAACAAATTCTCTCCTTTTTCATATAATTTATATTAGACTACACTTGTAGCCATGTCAATCATCTTCAATATTATTCTCCGCCTCTGTTGTTTGTCCCCCCTTTGTGGTACAATCAAAATGGAACAAGGAACCATGCCCAGACGAAAAGATGAATCCGGCAACACCGAAACTCTCAGGGTTCGCATCTCCCCCGAATTGAAGCGGCTCTGTAACGAAGCCCGCCTGGCCGGAGCGCACCAGCGCATGGCCGAATCTTCATTTGTCGGGTATTTAATCGAGATTGGTCTCAAAAAATACCGGAACACCATCCTCCCGCTGGAACAAGGCCAGGAAACCGAAGGGCCTGAAAACCCGTAAAACAGCCTGTCTCCCGGGCCGAATGATTATTATCATCCCTGGACCAGGAAAAATGCACCCTCGAAATTTAAGGGGTCCGGCAAAAAAGAGCGATTTTTTGTAAAAATTTAGCTATTCCGATTCAAATTGAACGCTGTCGCTTCATCGTTTTCCTGTCTCTGGAAACTGGCGGCTATATTTGGTACATTGGTCCCATGCGCCGCCTTTCCGGGTATTTTTTTGCCGTTGTATTTTTCGCCATCTTCTTCCCGCAAAAAATCACGGCCCAGGAAGCCCGGCAATCCCCCGCGCCGAGGCTGGAAGCGGACAGCAGGGCCTATATGTACAGCGAAAAACTCAATGTCCCCCTGCCCCGCTGGCAGGACGTGCTTGACGCGGCGCTTTGGGCATCAGGCTGGGACGGCAGCGGGGAAAGCCGCAACTTCATTATAGAAGGAACCGAGGCGCTTCTTGCGGACCGGAATCTTCCTTCAAATTTGAAGGACCGGGGCGAGTATATTCTTGAATTTATGCACCGCCGTTTTTTGCGGAATTATGCTGAAAGGCAGACCAGGCTCGATGTCCTTGCCGGTAATGGCAGGTTCAACTGTGTGTCCTCGGCGGTACTCTATGTGGTACTTGCCAGGGCGGCGGCGCTTGAACTCCGTGGGGTCATCACCAGGGACCACGCCTTTATCACCCTTGATGTGGGGAATGAGCTTATCGACATAGAGACAACCAATTCCTTTGGTTTTGATCCGGGGCGTAAAAGGGAATTCCATGACCGCTTTGGCAGAACCACCGGCTTTGCCTATGTCCCTGCCCGTAATTACCGGGAACGGAACGATCTTTCAATATTGGAACTGGTGTCGGTTATTCTTTCCAACCGCATTGCCGAAGCCGAGCTTGCGGGCCGCTTTTATGAGGGCCCCGGTCTTGCCCTTGACCGCGCCGCCCTGCTTTCCCGCCGGGAATGTCCGCTTGATTCGCCTTTTTTTGCTGACCCCGAACAGGACCTCAAAACCCGCCTCTTAAATTACGGCGCCCGTCTCGTTCAACAGGGCCGGGAAGCGGAGGCCCTTGCCTGGGTGGACGCGGCGTCTCATCTGGCGCCTGATCCGGGCCCCTGGAGAGAATTTACCTTTGCCAGCCTCAACAACCTCCTCGTAAAAACATTGCGCACCGGAAAGGCCGCTGAGGCCCGGAGCCTGCTTGACCATAACCGCCGCCGCCTTAACGACGAAGACTTTGCGAGGCTCGACCTCCTTGTCCGCGACGCCGAAATGGTTGAACTCAGCGCCGCTTTTAAAGGCGGCCCGGAAGAAACCGAGACGATCCTTAACGCCCTTGCCGTTTCGGGCCTCGAACCCGCGCGGCTTATTGAGCTAAGGGAATTTGTGCTGCTCACCGAAGGAAACCGCATCGCCTCCGCCCAGGGCTGGCCCGATGCCATACACTGGCTGGAACAAGCCCTTGAACGCTTCGGGCCAAGCGGCCGGATTTCCGGCGCCTTGCGGGTATACCGCTCCAACCGCGCCGCGGAACTCCACAACGGCTTTGCCGATTTATACAATGCCAAAGACTACGCCGCGGCGCAGGAATGGATACAAAGAGCCCTGACCGAATTTCCTGACAACAGACAACTTGCCACAGACCGCGACCTTGTTGAACGGGCCCTGCAACGCTAGTGCCCCAAAAATACCACCTCCAGGCCCTTGTATAAATTTGCATTTCTTTGTATATTTATTCAATTAAAATTTGAAGCGCTCCCGGAATCCAGTGTGTAGTTTTTATGGGCGGAGGTTGGTAGTGATTCGGCTGAACGGGGTTTACAAGAGCTTTGGGCCGCTTGAGGTATTACAGAATATTCATCTCCATGTAAGCGAAGGGGAAAAACTTGCCATTATCGGGCCTTCCGGGTCGGGCAAGAGTACCCTGATCCGTTGTATGAATGCCCTGGAGGAACCAAGCCGGGGGGAGGTATACCTCAATGGCGAGTTGCTCATGCACAAGAACCGGGCCATGATGGTGAGGACCTATTGCGCCATGGTGTTTCAGCAGTTCAATCTCTATCCCCACATGACGGTGCTTCAAAATATTACCCTGGCTCCCATCAAGCTGCAAAAAAAGAGCCGCGCTGACGCGGAGGAACTTGCCTACCACTATCTTGATGTGGTGGGGCTTAGGGACAAGGCAAGGGCCTACCCGGATATGCTTTCGGGCGGGCAGCAGCAGCGCATTGCCATTGCCCGGGCACTGGCGACCAGGCGGAAGATTCTGCTTTTTGACGAGCCGACTTCGGCGCTGGACCCGGAGATGGTGCAGGAAGTGCTGGACGTGATTATCCGGCTTTCCCAGGAATCAATTACCATGGTGGTAGTTACCCACGAGATGGGTTTTGCCCGCCAGGTTGCCGACAGGGTGATCTTTATGGATAACGGGGTTTTTGTCGAAGAAGGCCCCCCTGCGGAATTTTTTGAACATCCAAAAAATGAACGCACCAGTGCGTTTTTAAGTAAAATCTTACGTTAAATCAGGAGGAAAATGATGAAAGTAAAGAGAATTGGTATTGCCGCGCTGGCGCTTCTTGCGGCCCTTGCCTGTGTGGGGTGTTCAAAAAACCAGGCGGGCGGAGGCGGGGCTTTGGACGCCATACGCAAGAACGGCGTACTCAAGGTAGGGGTCAAATCGGATGTTCCCAAATTTGGCCTTCTTAATACTTCTACCAACCAGTACGAAGGTATGGAAATCGAACTGGCCGAACTTATCGCCAAAGACATTTTGGGCGAAGGCGGCAAGGTTGAATTTACCGCCGTAACCGCCAAGACCAGGGGGCCCCTCATTGATAACGGCGAACTGGATCTTATTGTCGCTACCTATACCATCACCGAAGAACGAAAACTTTCCTATAATTTCAGCACGCCGTATTATACCGACGCGGTGGGCATGCTGGTAAAAAGGGCTTCGGGCATAGCCAGCGTTGCTGATCTTAACAACAAAACCATAGGCGTTGCCCAGTCCGCCACAAGCCGCGACGCCATCAGCGCGGCGGCTTCGGCAGCGGGGGCCCAGGTCAGCTTCCTCGAATTCGCCACCTATCCTGAAATCAAGGCCGCCCTTGATTCAGGCAGGGTTGACGTGTTTTCGGTAGATGGTTCCATACTGGCAGGGTATCTTGACGCTACTACGACCATACTGCCAGACCGTTTTTCTCCCCAGGAATATGGAGCCGCGTCAAAGCTTTCCAACAAGGATCTGGCTGACCATGTTGACGGCCTGATACAAAAATGGCTTTCCGACGGAACCATCGATAATCTGATCAAAAAATACGCACTGTAGGTCCGGGGCATAACGGGTATGGAGTGGGACGCGATACTAAACAGGGGGCCTTTTGCCCTGTGGCGCTGGCAGCGGCTGTGGAAGGACTCTTCCCTCTTTGCCGAGGGTCTTTTGATTACGCTGCTGGTGGCTGTCCTCGCCCTGCTCCTTGCCCTTGGCCTGGGCATAATCTTTGGCCTTTTTTCAACGTCCCGTTTTAAGGCCCTCAGGGTCGTATCCCGCTGTTATGTGGAATTCTTTCAGAATACACCCCTGGTGATACAGATTTTCTTTTTGTACAATGCCCTGCCCTACGCCGGTATCATGATGAACGTAATTCATATTGGCATTATCGGCGTGGGCGTCTATCACGGCGCCTATGTTTCGGAGGTGGTGCGGGCCGGTATCAGTTCCATACCCAGGGGGCAGTTGGACGCGGCGCGCTCCCAGGGTTTTTCGTACTTACAGGCCATGTGGTATGTGATACTGCCCCAGACCATAAAAATCATACTGCCTCCCATGGCAAACCAGGCGGTAAACCTCATCAAGAACACCTCGGTGCTGGCCCTCATCGCCGGAGGCGACCTCATGTACCGGGCCGATTCCTGGGCTTCCAACGGAACCTTGAGTTATGGGCCCGCCTATGTGGTTACCGGGGCCTTGTATTTTCTCCTTTGTTTCCCCCTGGTAAGCTGGGCCCGGCGTTACGAAGAAGCCCTAAAAGCCCGTGGCGGGCGGCCCCTGGCCGTCAAACAGAAAAAAAGGAGTGCGCTCTGATGGTCCGGGTACTTGCCGATATTTTTACCTTTGACAATACCCGCTATCTTTTTTCCGGGCTCTTCAACACCCTCTTGATTGCCGTGATGACCGTTCTTGTCAGCATTGTGTTCGGCACGGTTCTTGCCCTCTGCAGGAACTATCACAAGGGCATACTTGGAAAAATCGCCTCGGTGTACACCGAAGTATTTCGCAATACGCCCCTCCTTCTGTGGATACTGGTCTGCGTGTTCCTCGTCCACTTTGGCCGCTCCATGACGCGGGGAGCCCTGGCCCTGATACTCTATACCTCATCGGTCATTGCCGAAATCATACGGGGCGGCCTCAACTCCATTCACTTTGGCCAGTTCGAAGCCGCAAGATCCCAGGGCTTTAACTTTTTTCAGACCCTCGTCTACATAGTCCTGCCCCAGTGCTTCAGGCGGGTGATACCCTCGCTTTTAAGCCAGGTAATAACCACGGTAAAAGACACATCTTTTCTTGCCCAGTTTGCCATAGCCGAATTTTTCTACAATTCAAAAAACCTCATGAGCAGTCTTCCACAAAAAATAACCCTTACTACCACTCATATCTTTGTCATCTTTGGCTTTATCGCCCTCATGTATTTTATCATCAATTTTTCCCTGTCCTGCCTGGTCCGCCGCCTGGCAAGTCCCAGCCAAAAGCTCCATATTCACGATATAAGCGGCGATTAAAAAGACCGCCACAGGTTTGTTGAAAAAGTTGCGCGTTGCACTGTTTTTGCCGCCATACGCGGAGTAAAATAATTATCTGTTTGCAAGAAATGCCCTTTCACCATGAATTTATTTCATTTTTATTCCTTGCAAAATATACTATTGTTCCGGGTAATAACATAAAAAGTATTATGGGGATTGTAAAATAAATATATGTAATAAATGTATATCTGTATAATTCTCTTTCAGAAAAAATATCATAAGTTAATAATATTAATAAAAAAATAAATAATATAACAAACGTATATGCTTTTATCATATTGTATCTATTTTCTTTTTTATGAATATTTTCAACTATAGTTTTGTATTTGTCATTTGTTTCATTTTCGATTTCGTTTATTTCCTTTGGCGTTAATTTATTAATCTTATACAATTCTTTTTCTCTATTTATTCTTAATTTCTTCATTTTAATCTCAAGTATTTTTACAAATATATAAACAAATAATGCCATTAAGCCAAGAAAGAATACAAAAACCAGATACAATTTATACCAGCCCATTTGATCACCTCATCCCGAATATTATATTATTTTTTATTTTGTGTCAATATCAAAAATATTTTTAGCTACAATTACACATAACATCATATACTCGCCCCTTTCTTTGCATATACCACCCATCTGGCAGTATATGCGCGACAAAATTATGGAAACCCGCCAGGGAAAATCCGCCCCTGGACCAAAAACGATTAATTCGACAGCCTCGTTCAGACTGTACTTTAAGCTATTTTTAATTTGTTTTATCTCTCTCCAGCTTTTTTGTCGCTATGATGTTTGATTAGTGTGAGTTGTTCCGGCAAGTATGTGGTATTATGTGGGTATTCCCCTGGCGTGTTTTCCGTTAGGTCCCAT
>JAIRTD010000080.1 GCA_031255115.1 Spirochaetaceae bacterium
CCGGCCCGGAAGCCTGAGACAGGAAGTCGAAGGCTGGAGGGCGATCCCTGCGCGGCTCAAAAAAAGCAGCCCCTCTACGACGGATTCACCGCTTCATCAGGCAGTGTACCAAAGAGAACTTGAAACAATCCATCACATTGACACAAACCCCCTTTATGCTGTACACTCAAAACCTGTCAGGGGATACCCCTCCAAAAGGACTAGCCCCGGTTTTGCGGTATACCGCCCTGAAAAAAGCCCCTTAAAGGGTGAATATACACGCGAGAGTGGTGAAACTGGTAGACACGCCAGACTTAGGATCTGGTGCCATAGGCATAAGGGTTCAAGTCCCTTCTCTCGCAGAACTTAAGAGAGATGGGGCTTGAAACGGAAGCCGCGCCTCTGTAGATACCACGAAAGTGGTTTCCTTAGAAGGGAGGAAGAGCGCACAGGATGTGCGCGAAAGCGGCTGGAGACGGCCCGGAAGACCGAGACAGGATGTCGAGGTTTGGAGGGCAAGTCCCTTCTCTCGCAGAACCTAAGAGAGATGGGCGATACAATGCGGGAATAGCTCAGTGGTAGAGCGCGACCTTGCCAAGGTCGATGTCGCGGGTCCGACTCCCGTTTCCCGCTCAAAAGCAACAGAAAGCCTGGAATACAACAGTTCCGGGCTTTTTTTACGCCCTGCCGGTAGAGGCGGGAGGCTTTGGTAAACGAAAGAGGTCGTAAATAAACGCGAATTTGGGCGCATCCCCTTCGCGCCTGCGGCGCTCGGGGACCGGGCTATCCGCTCCAATCTTTTGCTCCGCAAAAGGATTTCCGCTTCTATCCCTTGCGCGGGAGGATGGAGAAAGAAAGCCGGAACTGATGTTTATATTGATTGTTAGCGTAAATACTTATCTGATAATTTCAAAGGAACCCTGACAATTACCTGCCTCGATGACACGCTGTTCATACAAAACTCCCCTTGACCAATGGAAGGGCAGGGCTTAGAATAAAATTGTTGGGGTTTTTCAAAATCTGGTGTTTTGAAAAGGCCCGCGTATTTGATTCTTTAACTTACAGGAGGTTCTTATGCCCAGTTATACTGAATTAGGATTAGTAAATACCAGGGAACTTTTCAAAAAGGCGGTAAAGGGCGGTTATGCTCTTCCGGCGTATAATTTTAACAATCTGGAGCAGCTCCAGGCTATTATACAGGCCTGTGTAGAAACCAAATCGCCGGTGATTTTGCAGGTGTCTTCGGGGGCGCGGAAGTACGCCAACCAGAATCTGCTTAAAAACATGGCCAAAGGCGCGGTGGAATACGCCCATGAGCTTGGGTGCGATATTCCCATTGTGCTTCACCTGGACCACGGGGACAGTTTTGAACTTTGCAAGGACTGCATCGAAACGGGTTTTTCTTCGGTGATGATAGACGGGTCCCATCTGCCTTATGACGAAAACGTGGCGCTGACCAAAAAGGTCTGCGAATTCGCCCATTCCCGCAAGGACTATGTTACCGTAGAAGGCGAACTTGGGGTGCTTGCCGGCGTCGAGGATGATGTGTCCTCGGAGCACAGTCACTATACCCAGCCTTCTGAGGTTGAAGATTTCGTAAAAAAGACCGGCGTTGACTCCCTGGCTATTTCCATAGGGACCAGCCACGGCAGGGCCAAATTCAAGCCTGAGCAGTGTACCAAAGACGCCAACGGCGTACTGATCCCCCCTCCCCTGCGTTTCGATATACTTGAAGAAATCGAAAAACGCATTCCCGGTTTCCCCATTGTGCTTCATGGTTCGTCATCGGTGCCTGTTGAATACGTCAAAATGATCGAACAGTACGGCGGTCATCTCAAGGACTCGGTGGGTATTCCCGAAGAGCAGCTTCGCAAGGCCGCCAAGAGCGCGGTCTGCAAGATCAACATCGATTCGGACGGCAGACTTGTCATGACCGCCCTGGTGCGCAAGGTTCTTGCCGAAAAGCCCGATGAATTTGATCCGCGCAAGTACCTGGGCCCGGCGCGGGACGAACTCAAGAAAATGTACGCCCACAAGAATCTCAATGTTCTTGGTTCGGCGGGGCAGGCATAGCGCATAATCCTCCGCCTAGAGCCGCAGTCTGATTTTAGCGTCGATGAGGGCGTGGGCGCCGGTTTTGTCAGGTCCCAGTTCGCCGTCCTTTTGAAAGGGCGCAAGGGGAACCCGGCAGGAAAGAACAAGGCTCACGCCCTGAAAAAATTCCGTCTCCATCCGGAGTTGGGGGATTGCCGAAAGGTCCTCAAGGGCGAGGACCGCTCCCAGGCTCCAGGCCGTATAATCGCTGTACCGGTAACGCAGTTCGCTGTAGAGGTAGTGCTGGTTTTCCAGGGCCCAGGGGTTGACGGCTTTCTCGCCCCGGTAAAGATATTCGGCCAGTATGTACCAGTCTCCCCGGCCAAAGGAATAATCAAGCCCGGCGCTGGCCGCGAGGTCTTCCGGGCTTCCGCCTTTTTCAGGGTCAAAGGTATAGAAGGCTTCTGTCACAAAACCCAGCGCCAGATCAAGTTTGAACGAGAGGCCGCCTGAGTGTATGCCGAGGCGCGTCCTGTCATCGGGGCTTTCGTAGGCATAGAGGGCCTGGAGGCTTGCGCTGTTGCCGTGGTATTCGGCCATAAGCCCGAAACGCGAAGCCGCGCCGGAAGTATCCGCGCTGTCTCTGGGGGCGGCGGCAAAAATCTGGAGCTTTGACATGTCGCCGGGATACCAGACAAGGTCTCCGCCCAGTACCGCCCGGGGTCTCGCGTCGGGAATCAGGGGGTTCCGGGGATTGAGAAAATCCGAAGGACCCCAGACCTGTCCGTACCCAAAGGCAAGGCGGAGCAGCCCCGCTTCAAGGTCAAGATATTCTCCCCGCAGCCGCATAAAAAGCCGTTCCAGTTCCAGCGTCGAGGCGTAGTTTTCTCCTGGTTGAAAGCCTGCCCCCGCGCTTCCGGAAGCGGCCGCGCAGTTAAAGGCGGCGTAGAATACGGCCTTGTCTCCAAGGCGTTGCTGGAGTCTGAGGTTCGCGTATTCTTCAAACCCGTAAAAAAAACGTCCGTCTCCGGCGGGGACGCCAAGGGCAAGGGAACTGTCCAGTATGCCTGAAAAAACAGGCCCTTCTCCCCACAGGGGAAAGGTCAGGCAGAGCAGAAGAAGCTGACAGAGCAAGGGGGCCGGACGAAAAAGAAGGGCCTTAAAAAAAAGAAAACCCCGCGTCTGTTTTGTTTTCATCGTTCAAGATTCCTCATGGAAAAGACCGAATCGGGTATCGGCCCGTCAAGACCCACGGACTTGAGGATAAAGACGGTCCTGCTGCCCCTGCGGAGAAGATCCCGCATTTCGGACTCCACGGGAAAACGGCGGTTTCCTATGAGTTCGGCCCTGATAAGGCTGTATTCCTTTAGTTTGGCCCCAGAAAGAGCAAAGAGTTCATAATGAAGCAGGTCGAAATTTTCGGTGTCTATCCAGAGCTTTCGCGTTGGATAGCTTTCTGTACGCCGCCTGGCGCGCAGGTCAAGGACCCAGGCGTTTCTGCCGTTATACGTTTCGGTTCCAACAAGGACTGCATCATAACGGTCCGCAAGGCCTTCGTTTTCTATGGCGTCTTCATAGGAAAGGTCGGAACCCATCATGCTTTCTTTAAGCATGTGTCCTGAGATGAGCATCACCTCCTCGGTATCAGGGCTGTAGACGTAGAGCCTTCCGTTCTGTTTGAGGTACTTGGTCCCCCGGTCTTCGGCATTGGTAAATTCAACAAAGCTGTCCCGGTTCTCCCTGGCCTGGGCCAGCATGCTTTTTACATAGCGGCGGCCCTGATACTCGATGATCATTTCTCCTTCGTAGCGTATGGTCCTGTATATCTCGTTGGCGTCAACCTGCCTGAGTATATCCTGGGCCGCTGGGTTCTGCCCGTAAGCAAATGAGACCGCCAAAACAAACAAGATAAATGCCGCCGCTTTTGTTTTCATTGTAAACCTCCTATGGTATGTTTTATTCCCTGACATATTAAAAATATCAGGGAATTGAGATTGTAATGCCTGTCATCTCCGCAGGGCTTCTACCGGTTCCACAAAGGCGCTTTTGAGCGAGGGAATCAGGGTACAGAGCGAGGCGATTACCACGCCGAAGATAAAGCCCTGGAGCAGGATGGCGGGATCAAAAGAAAGGAGTATGGTTCCCGCCATGGGGAATTCCTTAAAGCCGCCGCCGGTGAGGGCGTTAAAGTCAAGGGGAAAAAACGAAAGCACAAAGGTCCCGACGCCTCCCACGGCGCAGCCCGCAAGGGAACCGAACACGCTGAGAAATACGGACTCAAAGAAAAATACCCGGACTATTTCCGAACGGCTCATGCCCAGGCTGCCCATTAAACCTATTTCCTTGATACGCTCGTGGATGATCATCACCATGGTGTTGACGATGAGAAAGCTCGCCACGATGAGGAATACCAGGTATACCACCGCGTAGATCATCATGCTCTGCCGCATAACGACTACAAAGTAATTGTCCCGCCAGTCCCGGACTACGGCTTCCCCGCCCAGAGAGGCCTTGAGTTCCCTGGCCAGGGCCCTGCTTTGGGAACTTTTATCGGTGTAGATAAAAAACTGCTGGGTTCCTTCTCCCAAAACCAAAAGCCGCTGGAGCCGCGTAAAGTCTACGATAATTACGTCTTCGTCGTATTTAAGGTAATCAAATTTGAAGATTCCCGTAACAACAGGACTCCACATCTTGTCGGAAAACTGGGCGGACACGGTTTTAAGGGGTATGCGGTCGCCTATCCTGAGACCCGCTTTTTCCGCCATTCTGGCCCCTATGGCACATTCGCCGCTGTCAGGCGAGGGATACCGGCCTTCCACAAGGCCGTTGTTCCGGGCGGTAAGATT
>JAIRTD010000141.1 GCA_031255115.1 Spirochaetaceae bacterium
CAGGTTCGCTTGTTATGGCAGGTTTTCAGGAGCGGGGGCGGGGCCGTATCGGCAGGATCTGGGAGGCCGGGCAGGATAGTGCCCTGCTTTGTACGCTGCTTCTCCGCTATCCTGGTTTAGAGGCCATGCCGGAGGCGCTGACTCTGCGGACCGGCCTTGCCCTTGCCCTTGCCATAGAAGAATTCGCCCCCGGGTTCAGGCCGGAAATCAAGTGGCCCAACGACCTTATGCTGGACGGAAAAAAGACGGCGGGCATACTGACCGAGGCTGACGGAAAGATCGTGTATATAGGCATGGGAATCAATGTGTTCCAGAGGAAATTTTCCGCCGGGCTTACAAACAAAGCAACCAGTATTGCCCTGGCCCTGGACAGAACAGGGCGGAACCCCGGCGCGGGGAGCTTACAGGGCGTGGCCTTGCGCGCCGCGGATTTGGAAACCGGTCCCGCAGGACAGGACAGCCGTCTGGTTCTCCTCGAAAAAATTCTTGACGCAATGCACCGTGAGTTTGAAAGCGAAGCGCCCTGGCTGGACCGGCTTGAAGCGCGCCTTTACATGAAGGAAAAACCCGTGCGCTTTGCCCCAGGCGGGCCTGATTCAGAACAGGTTGTAGAAGGGATTCTCAAAGGCATTGGTCCCGGCGGCGAGCTTCTCCTTGAGGATGCTTCGCCGGCGGGCGACGGCGGAATGAGATGTTTTACAAACGGCGAATTGAGGGTGTATGAAGATGCGCCCGGTCAATGACAATGCGTATCCAGTGAAATTTTGTCATGGCAGCGCGCCGCCGGGTTTACTTTCTGGCTTGCGGCGCATAGCAAAGCGCAAGGGATAGAAGCGGAAATCCCGCAAGCCCGCCGGAGGCGGGCTGAGGAATTGGAGCGGATAGCCCGGTCCGGCGCTTGCGCCGGATGCGCCCTAACTGCTACACTAACGTATCATGCTTGATTATCGATTTATCGCGGAGAATCTTGAGGCGGTCAAGAAAAATATCGCCGACCGCAACATGAAGGCCGATGCCGAAGAAGTGGTGCGGCTTTTTAACCGGCGCACGGAGCTTACCACGGCTCTGCAGGGTTTGCAGCAGAAGCGGAACAGTAATGCCGCTGCCATGAAGGGGGCCGGCGCTTTGAGCGCGGATGAGCGGAACGGTCTTATCGAAGAGGGTAAGCGGCTCAAGGACGAGATTGCCGCTTGCGAGGCCGAGCTTGCCGGTGCTGAAAAAGCGATGGAGGCTGAGGCGAGGCGTATTCCCAACATGGCCCATCCGGCCGCGCCTATAGGCAGGGAGGACAAGGACAATCTGGAAGTCAAGCGGGTGGGGTCGCCGCCGAAATTTGATTTTGCGCCGTCCGATCATGTAAAGCTTGGGCAGGACCTCGATATTATTGATTTTGATTCGGGGACCAGGGTTTCGGGGACTAAATTCTACTACCTGAAAAACGAAGGGGTTTTTCTTGAGCTTGCGCTGACCCGTTATGTGCTAGACATGCTTGCGAAAAAGGGGTTTACGCCTTTTATTACGCCTGATGTCGCAAAGGAAGAGATACTCGAAGGCATCGGCTTTAATCCCCGGGGCGCTGAATCCAATGTCTACACGCTTGAGGGCGGGGAGGGTTGTCTTGTGGGCACTGCCGAGATCACCCTGGGCGGCTACTACGCGGACACGATTATTCCCGAAGAAAAACTTCCGCTGCGCATGGCGGGCCTTTCCCACTGTTTCAGGAGGGAGGCCGGGGCCGCGGGGCAGTTTTCTAAGGGGCTTTACCGGGTGCATCAGTTTACCAAGGTCGAGATGTTTGTCTGCTGTCTTCCTGAGGAATCAGAGGCTTTTCATGAGGAGCTTCGTTTAATAGAAGAAGAAATTTTCTCCGGCCTTGAGATTCCGTTTAGGGTGGTGGATACCTGTACCGGAGACCTTGGCGCTCCGGCTTACCGCAAGTGGGATCTTGAAGCCTGGATGCCGGGGCGGGCGAATCCGCCTTCTCCCGAGGGCGGCGAGTGGGGAGAAGTTACCAGTACTTCGAACTGTACTGATTACCAGGCCCGGCGGCTCAATGTTAAATACAAGGGCAAGGACGGAAAGAACCGTTATGTGCACATGCTCAATGGAACTGCCATGGCTCTTTCCCGGGGCATTATCGCCATACTCGAAAATTTTCAGGAGGCTGACGGTTCTGTGCGTATACCGGAGGCTCTGGTTCCCTACTGCGGCTTTGAGCGTATCCAGCGGCGTTAGGGGTAATGCCGTGTACTGTTTTGTTTATCCGGCGGTTCTTGCCGCCTGCTGAGGAGTCTGGGTTTTAAATATGAAAGGTACCATTATTGTCATTGACGGCATGGGCGGCGGTATAGGGGTAGAGCTTGTTACAAAAATCAGGGAGCTTGTTGTTCCCGGCGTGGAACTAATCGCCCTTGGGGCTAACGCCGTCGCTACAGAACGTATGGTCAAGGCGGGCGCGCATCGCGGCGCTTCCGGCGAGAACGCCGTTACGGTCATGGCAAAAAAAGGCGACTTTATTCTCGGGCCCGTCGGCATTGTCATTGCCGACAGTATGATGGGGGAAATTACCCAGGGCATGGCCCGCGCCGTGCTGGAGGCTCCGGGCGAGCGGATACTGCTTCCCCTTGAGCAGGAGCATTTTTTTATTGCCGGTCTTGAAAGCCTCCCCCTGTCAAAAATGCTCGACCGCGCTGTGGCTTTGCTCAAGGAACGCATGGCCGCCAGGGGCTTGTAAGCGGCCGTTGGAAGGGTGTCTTGACTTCTTTATAAAAAGCGGGTAGTTTTAGACACCATAGATTTGAGTTTGTAAGGTATTAATCTCTTACCTTACAACACTTATCATCAGAATTCTCTGACAAGTTAAAATTGTTGGGGAATAATCCGGGCCGGTTCCCGCCTGGCTTTGAAACCGGTTCCACCGGAAGACGCATGAAGCGTTTTCCGTTCTTGCTCCCATGAAGGGAAACAACATAGTTTTCTCATTAAGGGAGTAGGATTGAACAGTGACGAAAAATACCAGTTCCTGCTGAGTTATATCTCCGCTCTGGGAAGCGCTGCCGTGGCTTTTTCCGGCGGCGTGGATAGTTCTTTTCTCTGTTATGCGGCAGCCGCAGCGCTGGGTACAAAAGCCCTTGCCATAACCATTGTTTCTCCCATGCTGCCAAAGAGCGAAATTGACTGCGCGTCCATGGTGGCGCGCCAGACAGGTATTGAGCATATTCTTGTTGAAGAAGCGGAAATTGACGAACAGGTTGCGGCTAACCCCAAAGAGCGTTGTTACTTTTGCAAGAAAATAGAATTTGCCCGCATACTCGAAGCGGCGGCTTCCCGGGGTATCAATACGGTTCTTGACGGTTCCAATATGGACGACCTGGGCGATTACCGGCCGGGTCTTGCCGCCCTGAAAGAGCTGGAAATTAAAAGCCCCCTCCGCGAAGCGGGGCTTACAAAAAACGAAATACGCGCCCTTTCCCGGCGCTTTGGCCTTCCTACCTGGGACAAGCCCGCCTTTGCCTGTCTGGCTTCGCGCATTCCCTACGGCGAGCGCATTGAGGCGCAAAAACTCAGGCGGGTGGAAAAGGCCGAGGACTTTCTCCGCTCAAAGGGTTTCCGCCAGTTCCGGGTACGGTCCCACCAGGATCTGGCCCGCATAGAAGCGGCTCCTGATGAGCGGCGTAAATTTTTTAGCGAAGCAATTCTGGATGAAATCTCAGCGGCCCTGAAATCTTTTGGCTTTCTCTATGTTGCCTTTGAGCTTGAAGGCTATGTCATGGGCAGCCTGAACCGGGCCATAACAACGGCCCCGTAGGCCCGCCGCGGTCTGCGTTTTTGTACAAGAAACAGGAGGAAAAATTTGAACACACTGCACTTTGACTGCTTTGCCGGTATCTCCGGGGATATGGCCCTGGGGGCCTTTGTGGACCTTGGCGTTGATCCCCATGAACTTGAAAAAGAACTTGGCGCACTCGGCCTTTCCGGCTGGCGCCTTGACTTTGTCCGGGACGAACGAAACGGCATTACCGGAACCAGGGCCATAGTAACGCTTTCAGACGAACATGGGCATCACGATCACCATGACCACGAACACGATGGGCATAACGGACATGGACATCATGACCATGATCACGAACACGAACACGATGGGCATCACGACCACAGCCACGGGCATCACGACCACGAACATCATGACCATAGCCACGGACATCATGACCATGACCACGAACACCATCATCACGACCATGATCACGAATATCATAACCACGGGCACCATCATCACGCGCATAATTCCTGGAAGGAGATTAAGAGCCTGATTGAAAAATCCGGGCTCAGAGACGGGGTGAAAAAGCGGGCCCTGGATATTTTTGGCCGTGTTGCGGCCAGTGAATCAAAAGTGCACGGCGTTCCTGAGGATGATATTGCCTTTCACGAAGTCGGGGCGCTGGATTCGATTATTGATATTGTTGGCGCCGCGATCTGTCTTGATATATTGAAGCCTGAACGCATTAGCTCAAGCGCCGTTGAACTTGGCGGCGGAACAGTACACTGCGCCCACGGCATACTGCCTGTACCCGCTCCGGCCACCCTGCTGCTTGTTCAGGGTCTGCCGGTAAAGACCGGCGGCTTTGACAAGGAGATGACCACCCCCACCGGCGCGGCCATACTTGCCTCCTGCGTGGACGAGTT
>JAIRTD010000121.1 GCA_031255115.1 Spirochaetaceae bacterium
GTCATCGCCGGTATCACCGGTTCATCCTCAGGCGGCGTCCGTATCATGCTCCAGAGCATAGGGGACTACCTGATTCAGTCCGGAGCCAATCTTGAAGTCCTGCACCGGCTGATTTCCGTAGCCGCGGGCTCCCTCGACACCCTGCCCCAGTCGCCGGGTATCTTCCTTACCCTGGCCATGCTGGGCCTGACCCACAAAGAGGCGTATAAGCATCTTTTCTGGACAACCCTGGTAATTCCCCTGATACTGGTTATTATCATGACCGCCGCAGCCTCCGTGGTCTGGCCGGTAGCCTAACATCTGTAGATAAGACGGCAGTGTCTGTCTGTACTGTGGATGGTATAGACAGACTGCCTTAAAAAAGTAATCGCGCCTGTTTGGGGCGGCAAACAGGCCTTGACAAAAAAGTATAATTTCAGTACTGTAAAGTCGACAATTAAGATTCTCATAATAAAAAGAGTCGGTCAAACGGCTCTTTTTTTATAGGAAAAGGCGCGTTGCGCGGATTTTGCCGGAATACGGCGGGTCCGGCCGCCTGCGGGAGCGGATTACAGGCCGCCCTGTTCGCTAAAAAGGAAGCTCCGGTGCGTTTTACTCCCCGGCTCAAGGATGAACTTTTTGGGTCTCTGGAAAAACTTGCCGGGGGCCTTGGCCTGGTTCTGGTGGATCTGTCCGCTTCGCCCCACCGGGGAAGCGTCCAGGTAAAACTGACGGTGTACAAACCCGGCAATATGGGGATAGACGACTGTTCTACCCTGCACCGGGCGGCCCTGCCCCGGCTGGAACTGGCTTTTCCCGGAAAGGACCTCTATGTAGAGGTATCCTCGCCGGGCATAGACCGGGTCATTAAGGACGGCAGCGAATTCGCCTGCTATATCGGCAGGGGGCTCCGCTGTTTCAGGACCGATATTTCTGACTGGCAGGAAGGGATACTGGTTTTTTCCGATGAGGAAAAGATAGTAATAAAAGGAAAAGGCGGTGAGACTGCATTACCCTATGCGATTATCGCCAAGGCAAAATTATGCGATGTTCCCGAGGAGACGGCCAAAAAAGGCGGAAAAGCCGGGACGGGCGCTTCTCCGTAACGGACATTTTTTTCGAGGAGGTTTAGACCTGTGGCAACAGATATGAGCGACGCGATACGTCAGATAATACAGGATCGCGGAATTTCTGAGGAGCTTGTCTTAAAAACAATAGAGAATACCCTCCTGGCGGCGTACAAGCGCCGTTTTGGAGAAAACGATAACGCCGTTGTCCGCTTTAGCGACGACAACCGCGAGGTTTCAATTTATGCCAAAAAGAAGATAGTCGACACTGCCTACGACGCTGTTCGTGAGATAGAGCTCGAAGACGCCAGGGAATTAAACCCCGAGGGGGAAATAGGCGACGAACTGCTCATCGAGGTGGACCCCAAGGACTTTGACCGCATATCGGTACAGAGCGCCAAGCAGACCGCCCATCAGACCATACGGGAAATACAAAAAGACAGCCTCTATTCAGAATACAAGGACAAGGTCGGCGAGATAATCATCGGCTACTACCAGCGGGAAAGGAACGGAACCATTTATGTTGATCTGGGCAAGGTTGAAGGCACGCTGCCCAAAAAATTCCAGAGCCCCAGGGAAGTGTACCATGTCAACGACCGTATCAAGGCCCTGATTACCGAGGTGAGCAAAACCCCGGCGGGGCTCCAGGTGGTGCTTTCCAGAACCAATACCGATTTTGTCAGGGCTATCTTTGAACTTGAGGTTCCCGAAGTCTATGACAAAACCGTCGAAATACACAAGATAGTCAGGGAACCGGGCTACAGAACCAAACTGGCCGTATACTCCAACCGCGAAGACGTGGACCCGGTAGGCGCCTGCGTCGGCCTCAAGGGTGTGCGCATACAGGCGGTGATACGGGAACTCGAAGGCGAAAAAATCGACATACTCAAATACGATCCCGACCCCCGCCGCTTTATCAAAAACGCCCTGTCTCCCGCCGAGGTGCGGGACGTGGTGGTGCTTGACGAGGGTAAACACCAGGCCCTGGCCGTGGTAAACGAATCCCAGCTTTCCCTTGCCATTGGCAAACAGGGCCTTAATGTACGCCTGGCCAACAGGCTTGTTGACTGGAACATAGACGTCAAGACCGAGGAACAGTTCCTCGAAATGGATATAGCAGCCGAATCCCGCAGGGCGGTCTCGGAGCTCTTTGGCGAGTATGAAGAAGAAATATCGAGGATTTCAGAACTTCCCGGCGTTGACGAAGCCCTTGCCGGGGCGCTCAAGAAAAACAACATTGAATTCATCGAAGACTATCTCGCCCTGAGCGGGGAGCAGCTTGCTTCCCTCGAAGGCGTTACCGCGGAACAGCTTGAAGCGCTGCAAAAACTTATCGAAGAAAATGTTGAAATCGTCGAAGAGGACTACGAAGCGCCTTCCGGCGAAGAAAAAGCGCCGGAAACAACGGATGCAAGTGACGCGGCTGAAGACGGGGGAGAGGCTTCATCTGAAGAAGCGTCCGAAGAAGCGGCCGGAGAAGCGGCCGGAGAAGCGTCCGAAGAAACGGCCGAAGAAACGGAAGAAGAAGTTGATGATGAAGAAGAAGACGAGGCCCCGGAGGAATACGAATGTCCTGAATGCGGCGCAAAGATAACCACAGATATGACCAGTTGTCCCAACTGCGGCATAGGGCTGAGTTTTGAATATGAAGAGGACCAGAAAACGCTTGAGTCAAAGGGCTTTACCGGTTACGGTTTAACAAAGGTGGAACATGGCTGAGGAATTGGAAAACACCCAGAAACCAAAAGTGGAATTGATTAAACACGCGAAGTCTGAAGCTGACCAGGACGGCGGCAAAAGCCAGTCCGGCGATTCAGGGGAACGCCGCAAGGTGGTGGTGGTAAAAAAGAAACCCGCCGCGCTTCCATCAACGGCGGGTAAAAAGACTCAGCCCAAGGTGCGTCCCGTGCCTGTCCAGGGAGAGACGGAAAACGTCCCGGAAAAAACCGCGCCCGCCGGAGAAAAAGCACCCAGGCAAAAGACCGGCCCGGCGCCTGAAAAAACAGAAGGCGGCGTATCGGCCCTCCCCGCGACGCAGCGGCCCGCTGTCGCCGCCGGAAGAGTAGGCGGAAGACCTGTAGGTCCCCGGCCCAACAGGGACACTCCCTTTCCCCAGCGGCCCCAGGGCGCGGCAGGTCGTGTTGGCGGCCGTCCCGTAGGCGGTCCGGGCGGCTTCCGTTCTGAGGGCGGCCGTTCCGACGGCTTCCGGCCCCAGGGCCAGCGTTCCTTTGGCCCGCCCCGGGGCGACAGGCCTCCGGCCGGCGGCCGTCCGGGGAATTTCCAGGGCAGGGGCGGTCCGCCCCGTGGTCCCGGCAACAGAGGCCCGGGCATGAGACCGGGCTCCGCTCCGGCGGTTCCCCCTATTGGAGAGAACAAGGGCCCGGTAAAAAAGGCCTTTAAGGCCAAAAAGCCCATTTACCAGAAAAAGGAAAAAGAACACGAGATGGAGGAAAAACTCCTCCAGACCAAGAAGAAGATAAGCCATATCGCCAATCCGGTGCCCAAATCCATTGATATAATGGAGGTCATTTCGGTGTCCGAACTGGCCCGCAAGATGAACCTCAAGGCTTCGGATCTTATCCAGAAGCTCATGTCTATGGGCATGATGGTAACCATAAACCAGCAGATAGACGCCGAAACCGCCACCCTCCTGGCCGCTGAATTCGGCGCCGATGTAAAGATAGTCAGCCTCTACGACGAAACCGTCATAGACACCGGCAAGGACGACGACGCCACGATGGAGGCCCGTCCCCCGGTGGTAACGGTCATGGGCCATGTCGACCACGGCAAGACCAAGCTCCTCGACGCCATACGGAGCGCCGACGTGGTTTCCGGCGAATTCGGCGGCATTACCCAGCATATAGGCGCGTATATGGTGGACACCGCCGGCGGCAGAATCACCTTCCTTGATACGCCCGGCCATGAGGCCTTTACCCGCATGCGGGCAAGGGGCGCCCAGGTAACCGACATTGTGGTCCTTGTCGTGGCCGCCGACGACGGCGTTATGCCTCAGACCATAGAGGCCATCAACCACGCCAAAGAAGCCGAAGTTCCCATCATCGTCGCGGTAAACAAAATTGACAAGGCCGAGGCCAATCCCGACCGGGTCAAGACCCAGCTTTCCGATCTGGGACTCATGCCTGAGGAATGGGGCGGACAGACCATGTTTGTCGAACTTTCAGCGTTAAAGAAAGAAGGCATAGACAAACTCATTGACGCCATACTCCTTGAGGCCGAAGTTTTGGAACTCAAGGCCAATTACCACAGGACCGCCGAAGGCAAGGTTCTTGAGTCCCGCATAGACCACGGCAGGGGCATTGTGGCTACGGTCATTGTCGAGCGGGGAACCCTCACCATAGGCGATTCCTTTGTAGCCGGTATCTGGCCGGGCAAGGTCAGGGCCCTCTTTAATGACAAGGGAGAAAAAGTCAGCGAGGCGGCTCCGGCAATGCCTGTAGAAGTTCTCGGCTTTGAGGGCATACCCGACGCGGGAGACCCGCTCCAGGTCGTCGATGACGAAAAGAGCGCCCGGGGCATTTCCGCCAAACGCCAGGAACTCAAACGTTTTGAGGACGCCAAGAATGTCAGAAAGATAACCCTTGACAACCTGTACGACACGATAAGCGACGGCGAGATTCAGGAACTTAAAGTGATCATCAAAGGCGATGTCCAGGGTTCCGTTGAGGCCCTGCGATCGAGCCTGGAAAAACTCTCCACCAGGGAAATCAGGCTTAACGTGATACAGGCCCTTCCCGGCGCGATCAATGAAGGCGACGTGGATCTGGCCATAGCCTCTAACGCCATTATCATAGGCTTTAATGTCAGGCCGACACCCAAGGCCAAGCTCCTGGCCGATTCGGAAAAGGTCGACATCAGAAAGTACAATATCATTTACAAGGCCGTAGAAGAAATAAAACAGGCTATGGAGGGCATGCTCAAGCCCGATACCAAAGAAGAAGTCATCGCCCAGGTCGAAGTCAGGGAAACCTTCAAGGTTCCCAAGGCGGGAATCATCGCCGGCTGCTATGTCCAGAGCGGTCTCGTCAAGCGAAGCGCCAGTATCAATGTCATACGGGAAGCCATAGTCATACATACAGGCAAGATATCTTCCCTCAGGCGTTTTAAGGACGATGTCCGCGAAGTTGCGGCTAACTTTGAATGCGGCATAGGTATTGAGGGCTTTGACGATATACAGACCGGCGATCAGTTTGAGGTGTTCGAAATAGTCGAAGTGGCAAGAAAACTTAGTTAGCCGAAAGGCGCTGTCCGGGAATTTGGTTGCTTTATGGCAGAGTATCGTTTGGAACGTGTTGGGCATCTTATGCAGGAAAAGATAGGGGCCCTTATTGTCGAAGGAAAAATCAAGGATCCCAGGGTGGATTCGTTTCTCACCGTTACCCGTATCGAGGTTTCCCGGGATCTCGGTTACGCGGATGTTTTTGTTTCAAGCTATAAAACTACCGAAGGACTTAAAAAAGGGGTAGCCGGGCTTAACAGCGCGGCGGGTTTTATCCAGTCCAGACTTGCCCGGGACATGCATATACGGGTAACCCCCCGTCTCCGTTTTCACGAGGATCCCGGCATCAGGGCCGGCTTTGAAATGACGCAGAAAATTAAGGATCTCACCCGTGAAGAAAAGCAGCCGGAGTAAATATTCAGGTTATATACTGCTCAACAAAAAGCCGGGGATAGCTTCCTTTGATTCTCTGGGGAGGATTAAAAGGGCCCTTGAAACGGGAAAGGTAGGCCACGCGGGAACCCTGGACAGTTTTGCCCAGGGGCTTCTCATTGTGCTTGTGGGAAGGGCCACAAGGCTTGCCTCCTGGTTTTCCGACTCGGTCAAAAGTTACCGGGGAACCATACTCTTTGGCGAAGAAACCGCCACCCTTGACGGAGAAGGCGAAGTCATAGCCCGCGCCGAGCCGCCCTCCCGGCAGGCCCTGGAAAAAGCGCTGCCTGATTTTTCAGGCGACATACTGCAGGCGCCGCCGGCTTACTCGGCGCTTCATATTAAGGGCGAGCGCGCCTACGCCCTTGCCCGCAGGGGCGTAGAACCGGTTATGGAAAAAAGGCCGGTTACGGTCTACGAACTGACCCTTGACGCCTATGAGAGCCCCCTTGGAGAAATAACGGTACGTTGTTCCAAAGGAACCTATATCAGATCCCTGGCCCGGGACCTTGCATTGGCCGCCGGTTCCCGGGGCCGTCTTGTTTCCCTTACCCGTACCGCCATAGGGGGGTTCAGCCTTGATGACGCCCTTTGTTTTGACGGGGACGACGACGAGATCCGCGCCGCGCTAAAACCCATTGATAAAGCAAGCCTGGCCCGCCTTGGGCTTCCCGTGTTTGAGCTTGACGAAAAAGCGGCCCTTGCCATGCTGCACGGCAGGCCCCTTGACCCCCTTTCCCTTATCCCCTGCGGCGCGGCGGACGCCGAAGATACGGGCCTTGTTCCCGGTCCGCTGGGCGTGTTTTCGGCAGGCCGGGGGTTTTTGGGGATACTTGAATACCAGGACGGCGTTCTCAGGTCCCGCTGCGTCTATGCCCAGGACGAAACGGCTTCCCGGCCGGTGGAAATGTCCGGGCCCCAAAGCCGCTTTCAGACTGTTTCCCCGGAGGAGCGCCGTGCGAATATCTAGCTGGGACGAATTTCTTGCCGCTCCTCCTCCGCCCCAGGGCGCGGCCATGACCATAGGCGGCTTTGACGGCATACACCGGGGGCACGAACTCCTCCTTAAAACAGTGCTTTCGCAAAACGATCACGGCGAAGCAACGGTAGTTACCTTTTTGCGAAGCCCCAAAGCCCTTCTCAGGCCCAAAGACTATCCGGGCGATATCTGCACCCTCGCCCAAAAACTCGAAATCTTCGAGGGCAGGGGAGTGGCCCATACCATACTCATTGACTTTTCAAAGAATTTCAGTACAATGAGCGGAAGGAATTTTATTGAATTCCTTGTTACGCGGGGAGGACTGCGCCGTCTTGTGGTGGGGAGCAATTTTCGCTGCGGACACCGGATGGATACGGGCGTAGAACAAATCCGGGAGCTGCTCGTTCCCGGAAAAATACCCGTCGAAGTGATCGAATCTCTCATGTACGGGACGGCTCCGGTAAGTTCTAGCCGTATACGGGCGGCCCTCGGCGAAGGGGATATCGCGCTGGCGTCGGAACTATTGGGCAGGCCCTTTGAGCTTGATCTCGAAGGCTCGATATCAGGCGGGAAGGGCGGCGTAACAAGCTACGAGCTTTCCGGCCTGGGCAGACTGGCGCCGCCGCCGGGCGTGTATGAGGCGCTGGTACGGAGCGGCCGCGGCCCGGCATGTACGGAAATCAGGACAGAGATACGCATAGCCGGGGGACAGGTCCTGGTTCCTTTATCCGTTGAGGCGCCGCGTATCAAATTTTTACAGGGTACCCAAGGAGTGTAACAATATGGCATTAAGCAAAGAAGATGTACGGTCTGTGATAAACAAATTCGGCGAAAACGAAAAAGACACAGGCGCGACAGAAGTTCAGATTGCCTTGCTCACCGGACGCATTAACGCCCTTACCGAGCACTGCAAACGGTTCAAAAAGGATAAATCCAGCCAGAGGGGTCTTTTGATCCTGGTCGGCCAACGCCGCCGTATGCTCAAGTACATACAGCGAACCAATCTTGAAGGCTACAGATCCCTTATCAAGGAACTTGGCCTCCGCAAATAAACAAAGGTAATTATGATTCAAAGAGTTTCATATCAGATAGCCGGCGAGGAGCTCATTCTCGAAACCGGCCGAATCGCGAAACAGGCCAACGGCGCTGTATTCGCCCAATACGCGGGATCGGCGGTCATCGCCACGGCCTGCGCTTCAGCGTCATCGGTAGAGGGCCTTGATTATGTGCCCCTCACCGTTGATTATAACGAAAAATACTACGCCGCGGGCAAGATACCGGGCGGATTTATCAAGCGGGAAAGCAGGCCCAAGGACAAGGAAATCCTTGTTTCCCGGCTCATAGACCGGCCCATGCGCCCCCTCTTCAACAAGGAATTCGGCAGGGAAATCCAGGTCGTGCCTACCACCATATCTACCGATATGGTCAATCCGCCGGATATACTGGCCATCATCGCGTCCTCGGCGGCGGTTCATATTTCGGACATACCTTTTAACGGCCCCATCGCGGGAGTACGGGTATGCGCGTTAGGCGACGAACTCATCGTCAATCCCACCTATGACCAGATCGAGGCTTCGCGGCTTGAGATAGTAGTCGCCGGAACCAAAGACGGCATTACCATGGTCGAAGGCGGCGCCCAGGAAGTGGGCGAGGACCTTATGATACAGGCCCTGGAAAAAGCCTACGGGGTAATCATAGAACTCTGCGGCCTCCAGGAAAAACTCAGGGAGCTCTCCGGCAGAACCAAGCTCCCCCTGGTGGAATCAAGCGCGGTTCTGGAAAACAAAGACGCCATACGGGGCGCGGCCTACAGCCGCCTCGAAGAAGCCTGCTTTGTCAAAGGAAAGCTGGAACGCCACGCCGCCATAAAGGCCGTTAAAAACGACATCGCCTCCCAATACACGGAACAGCTCGCTTCGGAAATCCAGAAAAAACTTTTTGACGCCCTCTTTGACGATATGGAATACGAGATACTCCGTTCTTCCATACTGGACAAGGGAAAGCGTGTAGACGGAAGGGGAACCGAAGACATACGCGACATAAGCTGCGAAATCGGCGTACTCAAACGAACCCACGGTTCGGCGCTCTTTACCCGGGGCGAAACCCAGGCCCTTGTCGTTACCACCCTGGGGACGGTTTTTGACGAACAGATCTTTGACGATATTGAAGGGGACAAGCGGGAGAATTTTCTGCTCCACTATAACTTTCCCCCTTATTCGGTAGGCGAAGTGGGACGCATGGGAACGGGCCGCAGAGAAATAGGCCACGGCAATCTTGCCCGCCGTTCCCTCGCCGCCATGGTGCCAGGCAAGGCCGAGTTTCCCTATACCATACGGGTCGTGTCCGAAATCATGGAATCAAACGGCTCTTCGTCAATGGCTTCGGTCTGCGGCGGAACCCTCGCCATGCTCCACGCCGGCGTACCAATGAAAAAACCCGTAGCCGGTATAGCCATGGGGCTTATCACCGAAGCGTCCGGTAAGCCCGGCGAGCGTTATGCGGTACTCTCTGACATACTGGGCGAAGAAGACCACCTGGGCGATATGGACTTTAAGGTGGCGGGCACCGCCGACGGCATCACCGGTTTTCAGATGGACATCAAGATAGCCGGGGTAAGCCCGGAGATCATGAAGAACGCCCTTGATCAGGCAAGACGGGGAAGGCTCCACATACTTTCGGTGATGAACAAAACCATAAGCAAGCCCATCGACAAGATCAGTGATTTTGCCCCCAAGATCGTAACCCTCAAGATAGAAGTTGACAAGATAGGCGCCCTCATAGGACCGGGGGGCAAGAACATCAAGGCCCTCTGCGAACAGCACAGCGTTACCATCAATACCGAGAACGACGGGACCGTAACCATCTACGGCAAAAACACCCAGGACGCCGAGAACGCCAGGGCCGCGGTCGTAGGCATAGTCTCGGATCCGGAAACCGGCCGCGTATACGAAGGCACGGTCAGGCGCATCATGGATTTCGGCGCCTTTGTAGAAATACTTCCCGGCAAGGAAGGACTCGTGCATATTTCCAAACTTTCCCGCCAGCGGGTGTCCAGTGTCGGCGAGGTGCTCAAGGAAGGCCAGGTTATCCCGGTCAAGCTCATGGAAATTGACAAGATGGGAAGGCTCAACCTTTCGTATATTGACGCCCTTGAAGCGAACCAGGAAGGAAGGAGATAGCGCTGCCTGTGTCTGGCGATACGGTCAGGGTGCTTATTACGAGGCTTGACCCCCGTTCCCGGCTTCCTTCATACGAAAGCGAAGGGGCCGCGGGGGCCGATGTCAGGGCCTGTCTTGACGGCCCGCTGACCCTCGCCCCCGGCGCTTACGGCAAAATACCTACAGGCTTTGCCCTGGCCATACCCGCCGGGTTTGAAGCCCAGGTGCGGCCCCGCTCCGGCCTGGCCGCAAAAAACGGCGTTACCGTGCTTAACAGCCCCGGGACCATAGATTCGGACTACCGGGGCGAAGTCCAGATCATTTTGATTAACCACGGCCGCGAGCCCTTTACCGTTACCCACGGCGAGCGCATAGCCCAGCTCGTGTTTAGCCGGGTTCAGGCCGTGAATTTTGAGGAAACTCCCTCCCTGCCGCCGAGTTCCCGGGGTACTGGCGGTTTCGGTTCCACTGGTGTATAATACCAGCCGTATGAGAAAAAGCGGCCGCTCCCTATCCTTCATCATAATCAGACATGTCGCAGGCGAGGCCCTCTTTGCTTTTTTTGTGTCCTTTCTTTTTTTCTTTTTTGTTTTTTTTGTGAACCAACTGCTCCTCATGGTTCAGGAATTACTCTCCAAACATGTGCCCCTGTACCAGGTCGGCCTGCTCCTTTTTTATTCTCTTCCCTCGGTTATCGCCATGGCAGCTCCCTTTGGCGCTCTTCTTGGCGTGGTGATGACCATAGGCCGGCTCAGTTCCGACAACGAAGTACTGGTCATGCTTTCGTCGGGGCTCTCGTATAAAAACATTTTTCTCCCCGCCCTTGCCGTAGGGGTTTTTGTTACCCTGATTTCCTTTTTTGCCAATGACGTGCTGCTTCCCGCGGGGACAGTGCGCTTCTCGCGGCTGTACCGGCGCATACTTTTTTCCACGCCGGCCCTGGAGCTGGAATCGAATTCGGTAAAGCGTTTCAGGAATACCATACTGGTTACCGGGGCGGTACAGGGAAAGGCCATAGATAATATGTTGATCTTTGACCGTACCGGCGAGGGAGAACGAAGGGTCATCATCGCAAAAAAAGCCGAGCTTACCGATTCGGGGACCACGAGGCTCAGCCTCGACCTCCATGACAGCTTTATTCAGTCTTCAAAAGAAACGAGGAGGACTGATTATGATTATTCTTCGGCGTCCTTTCTCCGGTATTCGGTAAACCAGAGCGATCTCTGGCAGACCCAGTCGGCCATAGGGCCAAGGGAGATGAGTTCCACCGACGTACGCCGGGAAATCAAGGAAAAAGAAGCAAGCCTGGCCGGCCAGATTGATGATATACGCCTCAGGACGGCGGGAAAGGCCCTTGCCCTGGAACGCATGCTCCGCGCCGGCCCTTCCCATCCCGACTGGAACCGCCGTACGGGGCAGCGGGACGAGCTGCTGCGGGAACTGGAAAATATCAGGGCGCGCCGGAAAGACCGGAACCTCCTCTTTTACCGGCTTGAGTATTATAAAAAATTTTCCATACCGGCGGGCGCGTTCTGCCTCGCCTTTCTTTCCATACCGCTCGGGCTTTTTTCCCGGAGGAGCGGCCAGGTCGTGGGCCTCCTCTTCGGCCTTCTTGTTTCGGTACTCTACTGGGCCCTGCTTCTCGGCGGCCAGACCATGGGGATGCGTCTTGGATATTCGCCTTTCTGGTCCATGTGGCTCCCCAACGCCCTTGCTCTTGCCGCAGGCGCCGTACTCTGCATTATACGGGTGCGCCAATGATACTGGTCCGTTATCTGCTGCGCCAGTTTATACCGGTGTTTTTTATGGCCTCGGCGATGTTTGTCTTTCTTATACTGCTTATAGATCTCTTTGCCAACCTTCCCCGCTACCTTACCAATGACGCCACGCTGCTTCAGATTCTCAGGATAAGCGGCTATTATCTTCCCAAAGCCTTTATGTATTCCGTGCCCATATCCCTCCTCTTTGCCGCGGCCCATACCCTGGGCGAACTTTACGCGCGCAACGAACTTACGGCGGTTTTCTGCGCGGGTTTTCCCTTTTACCGTTTTTGCGTCCCGCTTTTCTGCGTCGCCCTTGTTGCGGCTTTTTTTTCTTTTTTCTTTGAAGACCGCCTGGTGATTCCTACGATAAAGATAAAGAACGAACTCAGCCGCGTCCTCATAGGCCAGAACTCTCCTTCTGATGATTCTGACATTGGTATAAGGACCAACGGCGGCAAAACCCTTTACTTGGTAGATTACTATGACGGCTTGCGAAAAACCATGAGCGGCGTAAGCATAGTGGAACAGGACGAAGAAGGGAAGCTGCGTTCCATTGTGCGTTCTCCCCAGGCCGAATGGACCGGAGAGTACTGGGCGCTTTCCAACCCTATCGAATACTACTGGGCGGGAGGATTAATGCGTTCCCGCCCCTTTGCCGGTACGCAAAAGTACGACGAGGACCCCGGCGCTTTCAGGCGGCGGACGCTTGATGTGGCGGAACTCAATGTCAAAGACGCCGCGCTGCTTGTCGCCGACCTCAAGACCGCAGGGCTTCCCTATGTGGAGGCCCAGGCGGATTACTACCACCGCTTTTCCTTTCCGGCGGTCTCCCTGGTGGTAATGTTCCTTTCAGCCGCCATGGGGGGGAGGTTCAAAAAAAACATACTCCTTATGAGTCTCTTGACCAGCCTTATTTCGGCAGTGGTATTTTATGTAATCGAGATGGTTACCATGACCATGGCGAAGACCGGGTATCTGCCCGCCCCGCTCGGCGCCTGGTTTCCGGTATTGGGTTTTATAGTTCTGGGCGTATTTCTCCTCAGGACGGTGAGGACCTGATGGCCGAAACCATATTCACCGTAAAACACTCAAGCTCTTCCTGCAATGCCCGCAGCGGGGAACTCCTGCTTCCCCGGGGTACTGTTGCCACGCCGGTCTTTATGCCCGTGGGAACCAACGGAACCGTCAAGGCCCTTACCAATGAGGACCTTGTGGAAATAGGCTTCGAGATACTTCTTTCCAATACCTACCATCTGTATCTCAGGCCGGGAACCGGGGTTATAGAAAAAGCCGGCGGCCTGCACCGTTTTATGAACTGGAACCGGAACATACTTACCGACTCAGGGGGTTTTCAGATTTTTTCCCTGGCCGCCTTCCGCAAGATAACGCCGGAAGGAGTAAAGTTCCGTTCCCATATAGACGGCTCTTCCCATTTTCTGAGTCCCGAATCCGTGGTGGAGATACAGCGCGTATTGGGAAGCGATATACAGATGCAGCTTGATGTCTGCACCCCCTGGCAGACCGAAAAGAAGCAGGCGAAAAAGGCCCTTGATATTACCACGCTCTGGCTCAAGCGGGCAAAGGAGGCCTGGCTCAGGGCCGGGGAAACAGGATACCAGGGCAAACTCTTTGCCATACTCCAGGGGAATTTTTACAGGGAACTCCGGGAAGAAAGCGCCGCCGCCCTTGCACTGGCCGATACGCCGGGGCTTGCCATAGGGGGACTTTCTGTAGGCGAACCGCCCGAAGTGTTTCAGGAATTTCTTTCCTTTTCGGCCGGGCTTCTTTCCAGGGAAAAACCCCGCTATGTCATGGGCATAGGTACGCCCCGGTATATACTTGACGCCATTGAACAGGGCATAGACATGTTTGACTGCGTTTTTCCCACGAGGACCGGGAGAAACGGCCATGTTTTTACCCATACAGGACCCTTTGCCCTTAAAAAAGCCGAAAACAGCCTTGCCATGGAACCGATAGATGCGGAATGCGGCTGTAAAGTCTGCCGTCTGTACAGCCGGGCCTATTTACGGCATCTTTTTAAGACCAGGGAGATACTCTGCTCAATGCTGGCAAGCTATCACAATCTTTATTTCCTTCATGATATGGTAAAAAAAGCCCGGGAGGCGATAAACGGCGACCGCTTTATGGATTTTAAGCGGGATTTTCTTTCCCGTTATGAGGAGGGCCACGAATGAAAAAAGGGGTGTTTTTTTGTCTCTGCGTATTCTTTACGCTTTCCGGTCTCATGGCCGATGAGCAAAAGTCCGTCGAAGATCAGCGCCGGGATACTCTTCGATACGGGACCGAAAACGAAATCGCCGAACTTATTCGGATTCTCCGCGCCGAAAACAGCGAGAGCCTTGATCCCGAAATTATCGAGACGGCGCAGGTCATAAAAAACGGCCGCATACTTGCGGGGATATTTGGTTTTTTTGCCGAACGGGACAAGGGCGGCCTCGAAGAAAAGGCCAGGGACATTCTCGAATTTTGGGATGAACAGCTCCCCGAAGCGGTACGCGGCGCCCTGGATTATCTGGGGCAGCGCCAGGATACGGCAGCGGTCGAAATGATTATGGCCCTTGTTGACGACGGGGATTTACGGTATATGAACAACGCCGTACGGGCCCTGGGCAGGGTAGGGCTTATGGACCAAGACAGAAACGGGACCATAGCCGATTACCTCATCTCATATTTTGAAGATAAGATGCCGAGCGACGACACGGCGCGGGAAATAATCACCGCCCTCGGCAGTCTTGAAAACCCCAGGGCCGTCTCCTTCCTCACGGGTATTGCCGGCAACAATGACGAAAGATCCTCGCGCCGCATAACGGCTCTCCAGGCCCTGTCCAAAATAGGCGACCGGGAAGGACTCGGCGTGGTGCTCGAAACCCTCCAGTCCTCCGACCCCAATGTACGGGCCGCCGCGGTCGCCGCCTTGGGACCCTTTGAGGGCAGGAACGTTGACCAGGCAATACTCGAGGCTTTTCGGGATACCTATTACCGGAG
>JAIRTD010000247.1 GCA_031255115.1 Spirochaetaceae bacterium
TTGTAATATACGCTTATCTTTGTGTCCAGCAGAGGGGGTAAGGTCCACCCCGGTTTGATATTAGTATCCAGGCAGCTATGAAAATACGGTTTTGCTTTCCGGCGGAAAACAGTATCGTACAGCGAAGCGCAAGGGATAGAAGCGGAAATTCCGCAGGAATTGGAGCGGATAGCCCGGTCCGGCGCTTGCGCCGGATGCGCCCAAATCCACAAGTTTAATCGTGTCGGGATACTAGGGATCTTCCGGAACCTGGGGCCGGGATTGTTTATTTTAGGAGTTTTGAGAGGACGCGGTGTTTGGGTTTCTTGTTAAAAAGTCGTTTTTTGACCTGTGGGATAATCTATTTAAGTCCGCCTTTATCAATATAGGCTTTATCTTTTCCCTTGCCTGGCCCCTGCTTTTTCCCTTTCTTTTTGAAGGCGTCCCGGCGCTTTTCTGGGCCGCCCTTGTTTCGGGGGTCATCTGGTGCTTTGTCTACCTTTCCGCGGCTTCCTGGGCTCTCAAGGCCGTCTCTGATTACGGGAATTTCGGCTTTAAGGACTTTATCGCCGCCCTAAAAAACACCGCCCTTGACGGCGTAATTGCAGGCGGCCTTGCCGTACTCTTCTGCCTCCTGGGCGTATACGGCATACCCTTTTACCTGTCCATAGATTCACCTTTGGGCGTCATACCCGCGGCGCTTGTCTTCTGGACCCTGGTCGTCATGCTGCTTGCCCTGCAGTTTTATTTTCCGGTACGCAACAGGCTGGGCCGGAAACCCCTTACCATCATAAAAAAATGTTTTCTTATTTTTCTTGACAACCCCGGATTTTCCATTGCGCTGTGTATTACAAGCCTTTGTATCTTTCTTTTTTCCCTTGTATCGATTCTGCTTTTTCCCGGCCCCGCGGGGCTCCTCCTCTTCCACGACGAGGCCCTGAGGCTGAGGCTCCTTAAATACGACTGGCTCGAAGAAAACCCCGAAAAAGGCCGCAAGGTCCCCTGGGCCGCCCTGCTCATTGACGAACGGGAAAAGACCGGAACCAGGTCCCTTAAAAATTTTATCTTCCCCTGGAAGGATTAAAGACAAAAGATTGAAGATCCAAAAGGATTAACGAGCGCCGGTGCGCGAACTATGTTTGCGATTTTGTGGACAGACGCTATTTATGGCAGCGCGCGGACTTCTGCAAAGAAGTTCGACACCCGGGGCCGGAAGAAATGCCTTTTATAAAAAGCTCCCCGGCCGCGCTACTCGGCGGTTTTTACTTCGGGAATTGCTTTAGGGGGCATAACAATATGCAGCTCCCGCTGGGGGAGAGGCATCGAGAGGCCCGCTTCTTCGAGTTTTGCCTTGAGGCTGCGCATCTGTTCGCGGTATACATTCCAGTACACGTTACTATAGGCCCAGGCGCGGAGCGTGATGGTAATGCCGTTTTCCCCGTATGCCTGAAACACAACCTGGGGCGCGGGGTCGGGAATAAAGCGTTTTTCTTCGGTGATGATTTCCTGCATCACATCAAAGGCCGCGTCTATGGAATCTTCGTAGGATATGGTTGCCGAAATATCCATGCGCCGTCTGCCGTTGCGGGTGTAGTTTTTAAGCGGCGTTCCCCAGATGTTGGAATTGGGCGCTGAAATATATATGCCGTCAACGGTTTCCAGTATGGTTACAAAAAGATCCATCTCCTTTACCGTTCCCGAATACGAGCCGAATTCAATATAATCGCCTTTTTTGTAGGTGCGGAGCAGTATCAGTATAATCCCCGAAGCTATATTGCTCAGTGTATCTTTTAAGGCGAGGCCAACCGCTACTCCCGCGGCGCCGAGCAGGGCGATGAGGCTTGTGGTGTTTATCCCGAAGACGTCGAGTATGATGATGAGTCCTATGATGGTGATGCCGTACTGTATGATAATTTTTAGAATCGAGGCAAGGGTTTCGTCAAAGCCGGGAATATTGGCCGCGGCCCGGTCAAAGATTTTTCCCGAAATCCTAATACAGAGTTTTCCGATGATAACGATCAGCAAGGCTACGGCAAGCCGCTTGCCAAGGGAAAGCACCGCGGCGCCGTGACTCAGCCATAGTTCAAGGATCATTGCTTTCATTGTTGAACCTCTCTCTATTCAAATTCTAATTCACGGGGCGCCGCTTGTCTACAGTATCTGTTCGTCTATGGGCCGGCCTCCGGGAACCATGGGCAGTACTTTTTCGTCCCTGCCTATGCGGGCGTCGATGAGCGCGGCTTTCCCGGCCGAAAGATCCGCGGCGGCTTTTTCGAGCGCCTCAGAAAAAGAAGAAGGATTATCGGCCCTGTAGGCTGATACGCCGTAGGCTTCGGCAAGCTTGACAAAATCAGGAGGCCGGTCAAGGTCGGTTTCCGCATAACGGCCTTCGTAAAAGAAACTCTGCCACTGGCGGACCATGCCCAGTACGCGGTTGTTAAAAACCACCACCAGTACGGGAAGATCGTAATTGACAAGGGTGGCAAGTTCTCCTGAATTCATTCTGAAGCAGCCGTCGCCGGTAAAGAGTACGACCTTTTTTTGGGGATTGGCCGCCCTGGCTCCCAGGGCCGCGCCCAGGCCGTATCCCATGGTACCCAGCCCCCCGGAGCTGAGAAAGGAACGGGGCCGGGCCACCGGGTAGAACTGGGCGGTCCAAATCTGATGCTGGCCGACATCGGTAACCACTATGGCGTCAGGGCCAAGGGCCGCCGAAACTTCTTCAATAATAAAGCGGGGATGGAGATGTTTTTTTGACGAAGCATCCTTGTCATGGGTAACGGGAATTTTTTTCTTCCACTGCTGTATGTCGCCGTTCCACTCGGTTTCCGCCCTGCGGGGAAGTTTTTTAAGTATCCTGGAAAGTATGTCCCGTATGTCGCCTACCACCCAGGCATGGGACCGGACATTCTTGTTTATTTCCGCAGGGTCTATATCAAGATGAAGTATACGGGCCGCGCTGGCAAATTTATCGGCGCGGCTGGTAACCCGGTCGGAGAAGCGGGCTCCGATTGCCACCAGGAGATCGGCCTTCTGTACCGCCTTGTTTGATGCTACGGTTCCGTGCATGCCGATAAGGCCCGTACAAAGCCTGTGGGAATGAGGCATGGCGCCTATGCCCATAAGGCTCAAGGCGACCGGGGCGTTAAGACATTCGGCAAGCCGGATAAGTTCATCTGAGGCTCCCGATATGATGACCCCGCCTCCGGCGTAAAGCACCGGCCGCTTTGCTTCCCTGAGCATGGCTGCGGCCCGCTCTATATCTTCGTCGGTATAGGTGATCCTTTCGTTGCGCTCGGCAAGCCGCCTTGCCCTGGCGCCGAGAGCGCCGTCATCAATGCCGTCAGAGGCCCTGCCTCCGGCCCTTTGTCCTGCGGTCTTTGGATTTACGGGTATCCATTCTCCGGTGAGGGCGGTAATATCCTTGGGCAGATCGATGAGTACCGGGCCGGGCCTTCCTGAACGGGCCACGATAAAAGCCTCCCTGATCACTTCGGAAAGCTGGCGTATGTCCTTGACTATCCAGTTATGCTTTACCACCGGCATGGTAACTCCCGCTATGTCCACTTCCTGAAAGCTGTCCTTGCCGAGCAGCCCTGTGGAGACATTGCCGGTTATGGCAACCAGGGGAACCGAATCCATATAGGCGGTGGCAATGCCGGTAACAAGATTCGTGGCGCCGGGGCCCGACGTGGCTATGCACACTCCCACCTTTCCGGTGGAACGGGCATAGCCGTCGGCGGCATGGGCTGCGTGTTGTTCATGACTTACCAGTATGTGCCGTATGCGGTCGCGGCACTTGAAAAGTTCATCATAAATATACAAAACCGCCCCGCCGGGATAGCCGAACACGGTATCCACGCCCTGTTCAATGAGGGCTTCTATCAAAATACGGGCGCCGGAACACTTCATATATACTCCTTACTTAGTCTGTCTATAATATGTCCACATTGCAGACAGACACTACTTAAAGACCGCGCCCTGGGATGCCGAACTGACCTGGCGGGCATACCGGGCAAGATAGCCGCTTGTAACTTTGGGAGCCAGGGGTTTCCAGGCGGCCTTTCGTGTTTCGAGTTCCTGGGGACTGAGTTTTACCTCAAGGGTCCGCGCCTCAATGTCTATGGCGATGATGTCCCCTTCCTTGAGGAGGCCTATGGGTCCGCCGTCTGCGGCTTCGGGTGATACATGGCCGATGGCCGCGCCCCGGGACGCTCCAGAAAAACGGCCGTCGGTGATGAGCGCGACCTTGTCGTCAAGTTTCATTCCGGCAAGGGCGCTTGTGGGGGAGAGCATTTCCTTCATGCCCGGCCCGCCCCGGGGGCCTTCATAGCGTATAACGATGACGTCTCCCGCCCGTATGGTTCCGCCCATGATGGCTTCAAAGGCCCCTTCTTCGGTGTCAAAAACCCTTGCCGGCCCTTCATGCTTGAGCATGGCCCGGGCCACGGCGCTTTGTTTGACCACTGCGCCCTGGGGGGCAAGGTTTCCCCTGAGAGCCGCAAGGCCCCCGGTCTCCGAATAGGGATTTTCCACAGGCCGAATGACTTCGGGATTCCGGTTCTCCACGCCCTTGAGGGCGTCGCCCAAAACGCCGTATACGGTCGGGGCTTCAAGATCAAGGAGCCCTTTTTTGGCAAGTTCAAAAAACACCGCCGGTATGCCGCCTGCCGCGTCGAGGTCCTCTATGGCGCTGGGCCCGGCCGGAGAGAGTTTGCAGAGATTGGGAGTACGGCCGCTTATTTTATTGAACAGTTCAAGATCAAGCTTGAAGCCCGCCTCATGCGCCACTGCCGGAAGGTGGAGCGCCGTGTTGGTCGAACAGCCCAGAGCCATATCCAGGGTCAGGGCGTTAAGGAAAGCCCTTTCGCTTAAAATCGTCTTTGGCGCGAGGCCTTTTTTTAAGACTTCCATAATCAGCATGCCGGTTTTTTTGGCAAGGCGGAGCCGCCCGGCCATGACGGCCGGAATGGTTCCGTTCCCCGGCAGGGCAAGGCCCAGCGCCTCGGTAACGCAGTTCATTGAATTGGCGGTAAACATTCCCGCACAGGAGCCGCAGCCCGGACAGCTTATGTCTTCGAGTTCGGTAAGTTCCGCTTCGCTCATCAGCCCGGCGCCCACAGCGCCTACGGCTTCAAAGATGGAAGTCAGGGTCAGGGTTTTGCCGTTCTGTCTGCCGGCGAGCATGGGGCCGCCTGAGACAAACACCGAGGGCAGATTGAGTCTCGCCGCGGCCATGAGCATGCCGGGCACTATCTTGTCGCAGTTGGGAATACAGACCAGGGCGTCAAAGGCATGGGCCATGACCATACACTCAATGGAATCGGCGATAAGTTCCCTGGTAACCAGGGAATAGCGCATACCTTCGTGGTTCATGGCGATTCCGTCGCATACGCCGATTACCGGAAACTGTACCGGTACGCCGCCTGCCATGCGTACTCCGTCGGCAACGGCCTTTGCCACCGTGTCCAGGTGAAGATGACCCGGCACAATCTCGCTTTTTGCCACGGCTATGCCGATAAGGGGCTTGTCGAATTCTTCATTAATGAAGCCCAGGGCCTTAAAAAGGGAACGGTGAGGGGCCCGCGCCATGCCCTTCTTTACTGAATCACTGCGCATACTTTTCTCCTTCATTATAAAACACGCCTTCCGGTCCTGTTCCGTTGCCGGAAATCAGCGCTGTTGAATCGTTCATGGCGTATAACACCCGCCGTTTTCTCTGTCTATGATGAGCTTGTATTCTATGGAATCAACCAGCGCCGCGCGGCTTGCGTCAATGATGTCGTCGGAAACCCCGACCGTACTCCAGCTGCGCAGTCCGTCGCTTGATTCTATAAGCACCCTGACCTTGGCGGCGGTAGCGTCATTGCCGTCTATGACCCTGACCTTGTAATCCAAAAGCCGCACCTGCCTGAGTTCGGCGTAAAAATGAATCAGCGCCCGGCGCAACGCCCCGTCCAGGGCATGCACGGGACCGTTCCCTTCGGCGGCGGCTATCTCGTCCCTGCCGTCAACAAGTACCTTGACCCACGCGTGGGAGCAGGCGATAGAACTGCCCGTGGGATGTTCGCTCACCACCCTGTAGGCAAGAATTTTGAACAGCGCTTTGTACGCCCCGGCGGGAGGCTTTACCCCGGCAATAACTTTCGTTCCAGCGGGAGACTTTGTTCCGGTAATAATTTTCGTTCCGGCAATAACTTTCGTTCCGGCAGGAGGCTTTATCCCGGCGGGAGCTTCGGCGATAAGCCGCCTGACCAATAGCTCAAAGCTGGCGTCGGCGCCCTCGAACTGCCAGCCTGACGCTTCAAGCTCCTTGAGTTTTTCGGAAAGCAGCGCGGTAAGCGGATGGTCCCTGGTGATGGAGGGGTCTATTTTCCGCGCCCTTTCAGCAATGGCGGAACGGCCTCCAACTTCACTCATGGGGAAGCGGCGTTTGTTGCCTACCGATGAGGGTTCTATGTGCTCAAAGGAACGGCGTAGTTTAAGTATGCCGTCGGCGTGCATGCCCGCCTTGTGGGCAAAGGCGTTGCGTCCCACATAGGGCAGATTGTCAGGAATCGCCACATTGGCGATCTCGGCTACCTTCCAGCTCAACTCCGAAAGACGCGCCAGGTTTCCCGGCGGGAGGCAGGGCTTTTTCAATTTTAATTCTATTGAAGGAATTACCGCGGCCAGAGCGGTATTGCCGCAACGTTCCCCAAAGCCGACCAGGGTCCCCTGCACATGGGTACAGCCCGCCTCAAGCGCCATGACCGTATTGGCGCAGGCCATGCCAGAATCGTTATGCGCATGAATACCGACGCGTATCTCTGCGTTTCGTGAAGCGCCCTTTGCGCCCTTTCCGGAGCCGGGCAAAAGGCCCAGAGCCCTGCACGCGGCGCCAGTTCCCTTTGCGATAAAGTCAGGGAAGGCCCCGCCGTTGGTATCGCAGAGCCCGATGCGGGCGGCCCCCGCTTCGGCGGCGGCTTTCAGGGTGGAGAGGGCGTAGGCGGGATTGGCCTTCCAGCCGTCAAAAAAGTGTTCCGCGTCAAATATCACCGTCCTCCCCCGCTCTTTAAGAAAGGCCACAGTCTCGGCTATCATGGCGATATTTTCGTCAAGTTCGGCATGGAGTACTTCGGTAACATGGAGATCCCAGCTCTTGCCGAAAATCACCACCGCCTCGGTTCCGGCGCTGAGGAGGTTCTTTAAGCGGGAGTCCTTTTCGGGCGGCCTCCCCTTCTTTCTGGTAGAACCGAAGGCGCAGAGTTTTGCGTGTTCAAGTTTTAGCGACGACGCAAGGCGGAAAAATTCCATGTCCTTGGGGTTGCTCCCCGGATTCCCCGCCTCTATCCAGCTTACGCCCAGTTGATCCAGGGCTTCGGTTACGGCAAGTTTGTCCCGTACGGAGAAGCTGATTCGCTCGCCCTGGGAACCGTCCCTGAGAGTAGTATCCAGTAGTTCGATCTTCATCCTGTCCTCATTTGGACGCTCCGCCGCCGAGCTCCCATTCCATCGCGTTGATTGCCGAAAGGTAGGCTTTGATGGACGACTCTATCACATCAGTCGAAACGCCCCTGCCGTTCCAGCGCCGTCCGTTATGGCTTATCTTTACCATGGTTTCTCCCTGCGACGAAGAACCGCCGGTAATGGCGCCTATCTCGTAAAGGTCCAGTTCGGGCTCCTTGCCTATGATCTGGTTTATGGCCTTAAAGATTGAATCAATGGGGCCGTCTCCCATGGAAACTTCCTTTTTGATTTCGCCGTTTTTGTGATGCAGCCTGATGGTCCCTGACGCGCCGAGGGCCGAACCGGTGTTTACCGCCCAGTGGTCAAGATGCCAGGTCTCAGGGGCCTGACCCGCCGCGTCCATCACCAGGGCTTCTATGTCCCGGTCGCTTACTGTTTTTTTCTTGTCGGCCAGATCTTTAAACTGGGCAAAAAGCGTCTCAAGGGTTTGGCTGTCGACCGTAAAGCCAAGCTCCTTGAGCCGGTCCTCAAAGGCGTGGCGGCCCGAATGTTTACCGAGTACCATCAGATTCTTTGAGATACCCACCGATTCAGGCGTCATAATTTCGTAGGTAGCGCGGTTTGCGAGAACCCCGTGCTGGTGTATGCCCGCCTCATGGGCAAAGGCATTGTCTCCCTCTATGGCCTTGTTCGGCTGAACCCTGACGCCGGTAACCTGGCTTACCAGGCGGCTTGCCCCGTAGAGCTGGGCGGCGTCAATGCGGGTGTCGGCCTTGAGAATATCCCTGCGCACCCTGAGGGCCATGACGATTTCTTCAAGAGAAGCGTTACCGGCCCGCTCGCCTATGCCGTTGACCGTACATTCAATCTGATCCGCGCCGGCGGCGACTGCGGCAAGGCTATTGGCAACCGCAAGGCCGAGGTCGTTATGCGCATGAACGGAAAACACGGCCTTCTCCGCGCCGGGTGTATGTTCTTTCACATAACGAACCAGGGCGCCGAATTCATCGGGGACGGCGTAACCTACCGTATCGGGCATGTTGACCGTTACCGCCCCGGCCGCTATGACTTCGCCAAAGACCTGGCACAAAAAATCAGGATCGCTTCTTGACGCGTCCTCGGCGGAAAATTCTATGTCGGAACAGAATTTTTTCGCGTACCTGACCGAAGCCGCTGCCTGCTCAAGCACCTCTTTGGCCGTCATCTTGAGTTTGTATTCCATGTGTATGGGAGAAGTGGCAAGAAAAATATGAATCCGGGGCTGCGCGGCTTTTTTAAGCGCCTCCCGGGCCGCGTCAATATCCTTTTCCAGAGAACGGCAGAGGCCGGCTACGGAACAGTTCTTGATGATGCCCGCGATGTTCTTTACCGACTCAAGGTCCCCGGGGCTTGAGGCCGGAAACCCGGCCTCCATGATATCAACGCCGAGCTTTTCGAGGCGCCGCGCGACTTCCAGTTTTTCCTGGGGATTCATGCTGCAACCCGGCGCCTGTTCGCCGTCCCTGAGGGTTGTGTCAAATATCCTGATAAGGCGATTAGCGCTTGTAGCCATACTATTTATTTTTCCTCGTTCTTTTTTATCCAGCCCATCATTGAACGGAGTTCCTTTCCGACCTTCTCGATGGGGTGGTTTGCCTCAATGGCCCGCATGCGGTTAAAGTTGGGACGGTTTACCTGGTTTTCCAGTATCCACTCCCTGGCAAACTTGCCGTTCTGAATTTCCTTTAACACCTGGCGCATGGTGTTCTTTGTGTCTTCGGTGATTATTCTTGGTCCGCTGACATAGTCGCCGTATTCGGCGGTGTCCGAGATTGAATAGCGCATAAAACTTAAGCCCCCCCGGTTTACCAGGTCTATGATGAGCTTCATTTCGTGCATCACTTCAAAATAGGCGCTCTCGCTCTGATAACCGGCCTCGACAAGCACTTCGTAACCGGCCTTCATCAGGGCCGAGACGCCGCCGCAGAGCACGGCCTGCTCGCCAAAAAGATCGGTCTCGGTTTCTTCTTTAAAGGTGGTTTCGAGAACCCCGGCGCGGGCGCCGCCTATGGCCGCCGCATAGGCAAGGCCCAGACGTTTGGCGTCTCCTGAGGCGTCCTGGTGAACGGCGACAAGACAGGGCACTCCGGCGCCGGCCAGGTACTGTTCCCGCACTGTATGGCCGGGTCCCTTGGGGGCTATCATCACCACATTGATATCCGGGGGAGGCACGATCTGGCCGAAGTGAATATTAAAACCATGGGCAAAGGCCAGGGTCTTGCCGGGTCTGAGGGCCGGTTTTATTGATTCAGTGTAGAGCTTTGCCTGCTTTTCATCATTGATAAGAATCATGATGAAATCAGCGGCCTCTGCCGCCTGGGCTGCGGTCTTTACTTTAAGGCCCGCGTCCTCGGCCTTCTTCCACGACGGGGAACCTTCGTAAAGACCCACAACGACCTTTAGTCCTGATTCCTTTGCGTTAAGGGCATGGGCATGCCCCTGGGAACCGTACCCGATAACCGCGACGGTTTTGTCCTTGAGGGCCCCCAGATCACAATCTTTTTCGTAGTACATTACAGCCATGATTCCTCCTTAAAAGGCTGACGCCTTTTATCATTTTGAGTTTCCGGTAATCGTCTTACAGAGGCCAAAGGCCGCCGCGCAATTGCCGGTTAGTTACTAATGCTTAGTACAGAAGATACGGAAAGTATGCCGGCGCCCCGCTCCAGGGCGACCAGACCGGTACGGGCAAGTTCGAGTACGCCATAGGGACGAAGGAGCAGAATCAGGCCGTTGAGCTTTTCGATGTCGCCTGTGGCCTCAATGGTAATGGTGGTGGAAGATACATCGACAACCCGGGAACGGAAAATCCCGGCTATCTCTATGACCGCCGGGCGGGTTTTTTCTCCGGCGCTGATCTTTATCAGCATGATTTCCCGTCTGAGGCATGAAGAAGGATCCAGCTGGCGGACAGAGATAACATCCACCAGTTTTTCGAGTTGTTTGATTATCTGTTCGAGTACCGGATCGGCCCCGGTCACCGCGATAGTCATACGCGAAACAGAAGCATCCTCTGTTTCTCCGACAGTTAGACTGTCAATATTGAATCCGCGGCGGCTGAAGAGTCCCGACACCCGGCTGAGCGTCCCTGCCCGGTTTTCCACCAGAACGGACACCACATGCTGCCTCATGCCTTCCCCCACACATTCCGTAATTATGCCATATTACAGGAATAGGCAAAACTGCGCAAGGGCTAGTAAAGCAATTATTACAGCGCCGTCCTCCGGGCTCACTAACAGGGCCTCAGTTTATCTGGGGGAAACTCAGAGCCCTCCGTTCAATTTCATCAAGGATAAGGTCAATTTCCACAATATCGGCCCGGGATTTTGCCTGGTCAAGACGGGCCAGCAGTTCTTGATCGGTAGAAAAGCACAACGACGGCATAAGATCTTCTCCCAAGGCTGGTGTAAGATCTATTTCCTGTATACTGGTCATAGCCACCCCCCGCGGGACAACCCGCTGGTTCCACTATATATTCTAGCGCAAAAGAAGCAAAAATTCAATTTTACACTATACCCCGGAATAATTTCGGCCGGGGCTGGAGGATTTTACAGGGCCCGTTTTTTTCTCCGGCTCTGGAATATACACCCCAAAACGGTTATACCTTAGTTCATGGGAGGAACCTATGCAGAAAGATACTGTCGTACTATGGGCGAAATACAACAAAACAATCAACGAAATTATGAACGGCTTTATTAAAACGCTCAGACCGGATGAGTGGAACAAGCAGTTAGGCGGATTTTTTAAATCAGTCAGGGAACTTTGTTCTCACCTCTATATCGCTGATTTTAGCTGGCTCAAACGCTTCGGAAATCTTAGAGAATTCAACTTTCTCAAAGATAGTTTTTTTGAAAAAAACCTTTCTTTTAATGTAGTATTGTTTGAAAATATAGACGAATACCTTGCAAAGCGGCTTGAACTGGACACAAAAATGTGCGCCTTTGCCGCCGAAATACAGGATGAGGATCTTGGAAAGATGCTGCGGTATACCAATTCTCAAGGGGAATCCTTTGAAAAGAATGCAGGGGGGCTGATCATGCACATATTCAATCACGACACCCACCACCGTGGCATGATTTCGCTGTACCTCGAACTCCTGGAAAGGGAGAATGATTTTTGTTCCTTTAACAGGGTGCTTTAGAAAAATGCCGGACAACGGCGGCTGGGGGAATAGTCAGGAAGAAGCGTCCAGGGTAAAGCGGCGTTCGGCAAGGAGGCCCCGGCGGCCTATGGAGTTGTCGTTCATGCGGTACACCGCCTCTACCTGCCAGACAAAGGTTCCCCGGTCAAGGGCGGCCAGGTCTCCCAGTATGTAACTGGTTCTGCTGAGGGGGCCTGAGTCCCGTACCCGCCGCCTTGTGCCGTTGCTTCTCAACTGGTACAGGGTGAAGATATAGGCGTTGGCCCCGGCCACCCTGTTCCAGGCAAAGCTGATGGTCGACCTGCCCCGGAGTTCCCGCGCGCCGAATACATAATTGTTTTCAGGCGACAGCCCCCTTGCGGCGGGGAGCGGCGGGCTGGGCACGACGGTGAAGCGGGCCGCTTCTTCTGCGCTGACATCTATTCCGTCATCGCCTGTGGCCTCAATGGTCCAGTAATAGTCTCCCGGCGCAAGCTGCGGCATGGCAAAGGAGCTCCGGGGATTGTTAATCGAAATGAGGGTTCTGCCGGAGCGGGGACGCTGGTTCCGCGCGAGGGAAAAGCGAGAACGCGAGACATTACCAAAGAGGGACCAGCGGAATTCCCCTGCGCCCCGCATTACATCGGCCCAGGAAATTTCAAAATCCTCAGGCGGATACTCAAGAACAACCGAGCGGGATGTTCTTAAAGTGAAGGACGAAAATTCAGCGTCTCCCCGCTGCCTGAGCGCTCCCTCATGCTCTTCTACTACCGGCTGTACCGACCAGTGGTAACGGCCCTCCTCATACACGTCAAAAGAAAGGTCGAAGTATTCTCCTTCTACGACATGGGTTTCAAGAAGCCGTCTGAAGCCCGGTTCCTGCTCTCCGGGGATTACCGGGGATACATCCTCATCAGACGCCGCTTCCGCCGGGCCGTCATCCGCTTCGTTAGGCGCTATGCCATCCTGACCGGGCGTCCCGCTTCCGTACAGGCGGAAGAGGTAGTAGTCGGCTTCTAAACCGGCTTTCCAGCTAAAACGCATGTCCCTTCCCCTGGGGAGGACCGCCACAAGTTCATCTTCGACATAGCCGGTAAAACTTCCCTGGGGAAGCTCAAGTTCTGGGGGGGCAAGGGCCGGAACAACAACAAGGCTGTGGGAAGGAAGCGGCGGCTCGTCTAAAGAAGGATCCCGGGCGTATAAAAAGGCCGCGTTATACGGCGGGTCAGGGATAACGCGCCAAAAGTACCGGCCCGGTTCCAGGACGCGGCCCCTGAATGACGCGCCCCTGATTGCTTCATCAAGAACAAGAACGGCAAAGCCTTTATCCCTGGCTATCTGTATGCGGCCCGAAAGAGACGGCGTCCAGGTAAAGCGGAGTTCGCCAGAAAGATTTTCAGACGCCGCGTAATTATCAGGAGGAAAGAGAAGCCCCCTGAAAGAATCTTCTTTTTCGGCG
>JAIRTD010000293.1 GCA_031255115.1 Spirochaetaceae bacterium
CTTTGAGTTTGTCGGCTATGAGAAGGATGATCCGAAACTGACGCTTGAGATCATGGAGGGGGAGGTAAGATCTGTTAAAGCTCTAAACGAAAAACGGTCGGAAATGGGCATGGAGGCAATTGATATAACCAAAATAAAAAATCCCGCCGATCTTCCAATGAATCCTCTGGTCATTCAGGCATGGCAGAGTCTTCAGGGGATGGGTGGCATGGGGGGAGACACTTTTGACATGACCGACGATGATTTTGAGGAGGGCGGGGAAGGCGAGGACACCGGTGAAGCCAGGGAAGGGGAGAACCCGGATGATGGGGAGGATAGCGCTGGAGGCGGCGGCTGGGATGAAATCGAGGCGCAGCACGGCGGGTCCGCCATTAAGAAGTCCCTGGGGGGATCGGTAAGGATTGTGATATAATGGGCATGTTTAGATTGTACACAGTGGGGAAAACAGACCGGTGTAAAAGGAATTGCATAGAATGATCAGTAAAACATGTGCAACATGCAACCACTTTATTTATCAGGCTGGTATAGGTACGTCTTTAGCTAAACAGATCGGCAAGGTTTCAAGTTTCACTGGAACCACAATTGAATTTTCACCACCCGTGTTGCATCCAACATGCGGATGTCTCCACGCAGAGCGGACCTGGCTGCGCAACGGCCCGGTGATACGCAAACCTAGAGGTATAACATGTTCTTGGGAAAAGAGGACTTTAAAATGAATCAAAGAGCGCTTGAACTGGTGATCCCCGATATAAATATCGGGAATTACCGGGAGAAAATAACAAAGGCGATCCGCACGGTCTCTCAATATCTTGGTGTACCTATGACGGCCCGTAAAGTGGAACATACCCACGAGTCGTATTTTTACGATGTACAACAAGAACTTTCCGATCAGTGGATGGGATATTATCAAGGAATACTCCGCAAAATATACAGCACAGTAATTGAAGCCCTGGGCCTTCCACCGGTTGAAGTGGAAACCATGCGTAAAGCCCTGGGGGATAGCGGGATATTGCGGTATCATGGAAAGGTAATCTACAACCCGGAAACCGGGAAGCCGCTCAAGATGAAAAATTTTAATGCCGTAATCGGAGCAATTGAAAAGTTTTTGAACCGTAACACCACAGACATAGCAAAGCAGATTATCCTTGACTCTGTGGCAGTTGAAAATCTTCTCCGGCGCATGGCTAAATATCAGTCATCTGCCGAAATGAGGCGGCTAAAACTGGGTGAATTAAAGTATCGGGGAAAGACTTTTAACTGGATACGTCAGGACATTAAAAATCTTAACAGCGTTTTGGGGAATACGCTTTCTGGTCAGGAAATGGCTCGGTATCAGGTGGCGCAGGATTATGTCGCCCACCTTGTAACCCGATCAAACCAGAAAATCAAGGATGAAATCAAAGACACGGTTTTACGTGGAATCGTCGAAAAAAGGACGAAAGGGCAGGTTTCGCAGGATTTGTTCAACCGTCTGGGCGGTCTCAATCGGGACTGGAAAAGGATAGCCGACACGGAGATCGTCAACACATCAAACCTTGCCGGGATATTGCAAGAGGTAAATGACGCCCCGAAGGGGGAGCGGGTCTATTTCAAGCGGTATGAGTTGCCGGGGTGTTGTAGCAGGTGCGCGAAGGTGAACGGCGTTATCGCCCTCTGGTCTGATAACCCGCTTGCTGATGACAAAATCAAAGACCCCTATGCATCTGTCGCGATATGGGAAGGCAAGCCACAAGAAAAAGGCCGGACGGTCCTGGTAACGGGAACGCTTCACCCGAACTGCCGGGGCGGGTGGTTGCGCTGGGGAGGGAAACAGGTGGACGCAATGACCGCCCAAGTCCGGGGCAAAGCCGAGAAGTGGGACGCCGCCGTGAAGCAGGCGCGGGAAGAATACCGGAAACAGGTAACGAAGGACCCGAATGACCAAACTCCCGGCTATGTTGACCGGATCAACGAACTTTACCGTGAAAAGCTGGGGGAAAAGGAGTAGAAGCCGGGAACCTCATGTAGCTCTTGCACAAGAGCGCATGATGGTATAGTATGATGATCGAGATTTAAAGGTGAGCGCCGCTATTTCTAGGGTAGCGGTCATGGGCTGAATAGGAAACGAAAGGTCATGTGAGCCTGTATATCTACGGCATGGGGCGCTCTGCCGGGCGGATGTTGTATTGATTGCAAGCGATATGACTACCATCGCCGAATCGTCCCATAATTTTACACATAGGCGCTGCATAGAAAACAGGCCGGACTATCCCATGCGGGGGTATTCCGGCCTTTTTTTGGCTTAGGACTTAAAGGAGTTTGATGTTGAAAAAGCTCATTATCGAAAGCAAGACGGTCGCGGGGCTACTTAGCGCACTGGGCGGAAAGGACAACACCGAAACCCTGGACATTCTGAACAAGGCAATGGGCCACAAATACATCCGGCGCTGGCCTGCTAAAAACCGCAAGGGATGGGAGTATCTTTACCCCAAAGACTTCTTGCGCCCGGTCAAGGCGTTGTTTAACCTTTTTGGTTTCAAAAAGGAAAAGGTGGACGACGATTACACCAAAAACAACATCAAAAAGGACTACGGCGCGGACAAGAAAACCTTTGCGGCCCACGTCCTTGAGTATTTTTCAAATAAGCTCAAATGGGACACCTTCTTTGCCAAGAAGGAAAACCGGGACAAATATAAGGCCCCCAAAAAGCCTACCGGCAAGACAACCAAGAAGACGGGCGGGGCGAAAGGGGCCGGTGCGGCTGGGCCGGGCGGTTCTCTGAAAGATCCTGCTGGCATAGGAGGAAAAGGGGTTGACAGGGGCAAGAAAAAGGACGATAATGAAAATGTAGCCGTGAACAAGTCCCTAATGAGAAAAGTTTGGGGTATGTATAGCGGCAAGGAAGGGAAAGATGGAGAAAATAACGCTGACCCTGGACAGAGAGAATTACCCGCAACTTCTCAAGCGTTACAGCCCGGAAGAACTAAAGGTCAAGGCGGTGGACATGGCGATGGCGCAGTTCTCGGAGAGGCCGGTAACGGAGGAGATGCTCTACAGCGTCCTCTCGAACCTGGAAAGCGGTCTGGCCGAGATGTTCGCGTAACCAAAAAGCAGGCTAAAGACATACGGCAGGCCTGTTTAGACCTCCTCAATTCAAAATCTGATAGCGAGATGACGGAAGAGGACAAGGATCTTCTCCGTCAATATGAGGGAGCGGGCGGCTTAGGCAGCGAGGATGCGAGCGTCCACGGCACCCTGTATGAGTTCTATACCCCCCGCACCGTTACAAGAAAAGTCTGGGAGATCGTGGACAAGTATATTCCCGGCGCAAAGTCCGTTCTTGAGCCTTCGGCTGGGATCGGGCGCTTTGCCGAGGAACGCCCAACTGATAAGTTCACCCTGAACGAATACGATGTTACCTCTTCCCGCATAAGTGGCATACTCCACCCGGAAGCGGATATAAAGCAGGGAGCATTTCAAGAAATGTTCAAGCCGGGCAAGGACTATGCCGGCAAGAAATACGATGTGGTTATCGGAAATCCGCCCTACGGCAAGTATGCGGGCATCTGGAGAGGTCGGGGGGAAGGTAAGGGCCACAAACGCTATGAGGAATACTTTATTGACCGTGGCCTTGATACGCTCCGCGAGGGCGGGATCATGGCCTTTGTGGTA
>JAIRTD010000003.1 GCA_031255115.1 Spirochaetaceae bacterium
CGGAATCGATGTTACGGGAAAAGGCGTTACGGTAGACAGCAGAATGCGGACAAACATCAGCGGGATATGGGCGGCGGGGGATGTAAACGGCCTCAGTATGCTTGCCCATTCCGCATACCGTATGGCGGAAGTAGCGGTGAACGACATCTGCGCCTGGCTTGAAGGTGGGAACAGCGGAGACTTTATGCGCTACAATGCCGTTCCCTGGGCGGTGTACAGTAACCCTGAAGCGGCGGGGGCCGGAATCACCGAACAGGAAGCCCTTTCGCGGGGCATTGCAATCAAAACGGCTTCCGCTCCCATGTACCTGTCGGGACGGTTCCTGGCGGAGAACAATCCGGGCGCACCGGGGGCCGTCAAGGTTATCGCTGACGCCCGGAGCGGAGTGCTGCTCGGCGTTCATATCCTCGGCCCCTATGCGCCTGAGATGATCTGGGGGGCCGCGGCGCTTATCGAACATGAAATGCGTATTGACGATGTCAAGGAACTGATCTTCCCCCATCCAAGCGTCTGCGAAGTAATACGGGAAGCCGTCTGGAGTTTATAGGAACCTGTACTCAGGCCCCTCGAAAAAAATTTAATGCAAGGAGTATACAATGCCTAAATCTATTTTTATAGATCCGAAAGAAGTCCGAAAACCGGGAATGTTGAAGATCGCCGATATTCCCCTCAATCAGTACAAAAGCGATTGTGCGGTGGAACTGAAAACCTACGGAGCCGAAAGGCTTATCCGTGTTTTATACGATATGATGACCATCCGCGAATTTGAAAACATGATGAACACGTTTAAAATTCAGGGTACGTGGAATGGTATCGAGTACAACCATCGCGGCCCTGCCCACCTGTCCATGGGCCAGGAAGCCGCCGCTGTGGGGCAGTGCCTCAACCTGGGAACCGACGACCTTATTTTCGGTTCGCACCGCAGCCACGGGGAACTGCTTGCCAAATGTCTTTCCGCGGTAGAAAAACTTGATGAGGGCAGGCTTGAAGGTATCATGAAAGAATTCCTGAACGGCGATACCCTGCGGATGGCCGAAAAGGTAAGCTACAAAAACATCAAAGATCTGGCGGAAAACTTCGTACTCTACGGCGCCCTGGGCGAGATCTTTGCCCGTAACGCGGGGTTCAACCGCGGGCTTGGCGGTTCCATGCACGCCTATTTCCTTCCCTTTGGTTCCATGCCGAACAATGCAATCGTCGGAGGGTCCGCGGACATCGCCACCGGCGCAGCCTTGTTTAAGCTGATAAACCGCAAGCCGGGGATCGTGGTCTCCAATGTCGGAGACGCCGCTCTGGGCTGCGGCCCCGTATGGGAGGCCATGACCCTGGCCGCTATGGATCAGTACAAAACCCTCTGGCCCAAGGACGGCCCCCACGGCGCTCCTCCTATACTCTACAACTTCTTTAATAACTTTTACGGCATGGGCGGACAGACCAACGGCGAAACTATGGGCTATCAGGTTCTTGCGCGGGTAGGCGCGGGGGTAAATACCGATAATTTACATGCCGAGCGGGTTGACGGCTACAATCCTCTGGCAGTGGCCGACGCGATTGCCAGAAAAAAAGCGCTCCTTCTTGAAGGAAAGGGCCCGGTGCTGCTTGATACCATCACTTACCGTATATCAGGACATTCTCCCTCAGATGCTTCAAGCTACCGCACAAAAGAAGAAATTGAAGTATGGCAGAAGGCCGACGCGATTGCCGAATACCGGGAATACCTTATCAGGAACAAGCTCATAAGCGAAAGCGGCGCCGAGTCTATGCAGAAGTTCATCAACGCGAAACTTACTGAAGTTGTGCGTCTGGCTGTAAGCGATACCGAAAGCCTGCGGGCGCCCATGAGCCTTATCGAATCGGTGATGTTCTCCAACCGGAAGATCGAAAAGATGGAAGAGCGCAAACCCGACCTGCTTGAAGCCGGCGCGAACAATCCCCGCGTCAAGGCGCTCAAGGACAAGAGCCGTTTTGCCTTTAATGCCGAAGGAAAACCGGTAAGCAAGAATAAGGTTTTCCAGTACCGCGACGCCCTTTTTGAAGCTATGCTCCACCGTTTTACGATCGATCCAACTATGGCGGCCTGGGGCGAAGAAAACCGCGATTGGGGCGGAGCCTTTGCGGTTTACCGCGGCCTTACCGAAGCCGTTCCCTATCACCGGCTCTTCAACAGTTCCATCTCGGAAGGGGCCATTGTCGGCTCCGGGGTAGGGTACGCAATGAGCGGCGGCAGAGCGGTAGTCGAACTGATGTACTGCGACTTCATGGGCCGGGCCGGGGACGAGATCTTCAATCAGGCTTCCAAATGGCAGGCCATGTCCGCCGGTCTGCTCAAAATGCCCCTTACCGTCCGGGTTTCGGTCGGCAACAAGTATGGCGCACAGCACAGCCAGGACTGGTCGGCAATTGTCGCCCACATACCCGGCCTCAAGGTGATGTTCCCCGTGACGCCCTATGACGCCAAGGGTATGTTGAACCTTGCCCTGAGCGGTACGGACCCGGTTATCTTCTTTGAGAGCCAGCTTCTCTATGACCGCGGCGAGCAGTTTGAAAAAGGAGGCGTTCCCGAAGGTTACTATGAAATCCC
>JAIRTD010000016.1 GCA_031255115.1 Spirochaetaceae bacterium
CGCCCGGCTCAGGCAAGGCAAAGTCTCCGGCGTTCCCCGCCTGGCTGCCCTCTGCTACGGCTTCCCCTTGCGCTACAGGCGTCTCCCCGGATGGGCCTTCATCTTGCGCTACAGGCGGAACCTCCCCGGACAGGCTTTCCCCTTGCGCCGCGGACGGGCTTTCCTCCGTTATGGCCTCCCCTTGCGCCGCGGGGGGAATCTCCCCGGCAAGGGAAAGCGCGGAAATTGTTTCGTCAACGGGCCCGGCGGATGCTGCTTCCGGTTTCTCTGAATTCCGGGAACATCCCGACATATAACCGCAGCACAGACAAGCCAGCAAAAGCGTGGTATGTAGGCCCCTCTTATTCCTGAACACCTTATCCTTCCTTATTATATTGTAAACGCCTGTACAAGAAAGGTCAATTTATGCTCTGATAGATTTACGTTCCAAGGGAACTATTCTCTGACAATTTGAAACTGTCAGAGAATTCCGATTATAAGTGTTTGTCAGGTAAGGAATTAACTAATTCCACACCTGACAAACTCAAATCTATGGTGTATGAATACGCGCAGGGGAGATCTTATGGAACAGGCCATACGGGAAGTGCTGGAGGACGGATACACCGAGCCGGTAAGGGATGTACTTTGGGGCCATGTATACCTGAGCCCGGAACTGGCGGCCCTCACAGAAACAAGGGCCTTTATGCGCCTTACCCGTATCATGCAGCTCGGCCCGGCGTTTTTTACCTATCCGGGGGCGACCCATACCAGGGCCGCCCATTCCATAGGCGTCTACCATCTGGCCCGCCGCCTTGCCGCCGCCCTGGCCCGGCGGGGCGGAGAAAGCTGGATGAGTTCCCGCGGGACGCTTTCCTATCTTGCCGCCGCCCTGCTCCACGATCTGGGCCACTTTCCCTACACCCATTCGCTCAAGGAACTTCCCCTCAAGGAACATGAAAAGCTTTCGGGAGAACTTATTCTTGCGGAACCCCTTAAAAGCCTCATCGGAAAGGCGGGCGCCGATCCCTATCTTACGGCAGCCATAGTGGATACTTCCCTTCCCGTGGGGGAAGAAGCCGAGCCTGTTTTTTACCGCAGGCTGCTTTCCGGGGTTCTGGATCCGGACAAACTTGACTACCTCAACCGGGATGCCAGATACTGCGGCGTACCCTACGGCGCCCAGGATGTGGATTTTATATTCCGCCATCTCTACCCCGACCGGGAACGGGGTTTTACCATTGATCCCCGGGGCATACCCAGCGTCGAGTCGGTGCTTTTTGCCAAATACCTCATGTACCGCACGGTCTACTGGCACCGTTCAGTACGTTCCGCCACGGCCATGGTCAAAAAAGCCCTCCTTGGCGGGCTTGAAACCGGCGTCATAGCCCCTGAGGAGCTCTACAACCTTGACGATCAGGGCCTCTTTTATTTTCTCGCGTCAAAAAACTATCCCCTAGGCGAACTTGTCTCGGCGCTCAGGGACGGCCGGCTCTACACCGCGGCCATTGAACTTCCCTATAACGAAAAAGAACACCATGTGCTCTCGGATCTGAAAAAGCGCAGCTTCTATGAAGAACGCCTGGCCCGGGAATTCTCCCGCATATCAGGAAAGAACATAACGCCCAAAGAGCTTATCATAGACCTCCCCGAGCCGGTATCATTTGAAGCGGATCTCTACGTACAGGGTGAAGAGAAGATTTTTTCGGCCAGTTCCAGCGCCTTTAAGGGCGGCATGGTAGCGGAACTGACAAAAACGTTGCGAATAGTCAGGGTTTTCATACACCAGCGGCACGATTTTACGGTAAATGACAGTCAAATTATCAGCGCCGTATTGAATAAATAGAAAAAACCAGTAAAGTTATAGAAGAAGGCGGAGGTAGTTATGGAGATTCATAATATAATCGAAGAAACCGTTATTCAGACGGTAAAAGAAGTATGCGATGCCATTACGCGGCAGGAGAATCCCGAAAAACTCTGTACCTGCAGCCAGTGCAGACTGGATACCGCCTGTTATGTGCTTAACCGTACCGTCCCCCACTACGTGGTTTCTAACCGGGGCATAGCGCGCATGGAAATGGAAAATCTCGGCAGACAGCAGGAAGACGCGGATATTGCCGCCCTGGTTCATGAGGGAATCAGGCGGGTCAACGCCTCGGCCCGGCCCTACCACGGAAACGGTACGGGCAGGCAGACAGGCAACAGCCCTGTCTTTAACATTCCTACTATTGTAGGGAGGCTCTTTAACGGGCTCAACTTTTCGCCCATGGACGGCGCGGAAATATCTCTCTACAGAAACGGCAAACTGGTTCCCATGAAGGACCTGAATTGGCAGAACCCCTACCGGCTGGTCTACAATACCGAAGGAACCTTTACCTTCTGGCCTGACGCGGTGCGCGCGGACGCGGCCGAACAGCGGGAAACCTTTGAATATTCAATCAAAATTTCGACCCAGGGCTTTGAGGACCTGAACCACTTTTTCAGGATACCGGTCATAAGCGAACAAGAGGCGGCCGACGCTTTTTCCAAGCAGCGCACCTTCAAACTTCCCGATCTCTACCTCTTCCCCCCTGGAGAAAAAGACGACCTTTGTATCAAGGCTGAAGAAGGCGCAGACTAAGCGCGTCCCTGGCGCAAACAAAAGTTACGCTCCCCGGCCGCCCCAAGAAGCCGGGGGTATGGACCCTTCGCAACGAATCAACAACCCCGCCGCAAGCGGACGGGGTATGTTGTTCTCATAAGGTATTTGACTCAAGGTCCACACCCTTGGTTCCGCCCAAGAGGCCGGGGTATGGACCCTTCGCAACGAATCAAGCCCGTACGCCTGTAAATGAAACTACCGTCCCCGGGCTCTTAAAAGGTCCGCGGCTATCCAGAACCAGCGGCCCGCGGGGGTGGTCCAAACCTCCCGGTAGGTGGCGATATTGGCCTGGGGCCAGTAGGGAATATCCTCATTCGCCCTGGTTTGAACGCCTACGGGCATTTCGCCTACTGTTTCGCCGAGCAGCGCGGTGTACTGCTGGCCGTAGTTATACCCTTCACCGTAGATCAGGGATTGCCCGAAAGGATTTTTGCCCAGGGTCCAGTAGAGCTGCTCCTTGGCGATTTCGATAAGTTCCCGGTCCTTAAAATACAGGCCAAGGATGGACGCCGCCTTACCCATGGAAAGATGAACGGCGGAATTTCCCCGGTAGGAAAACCACACAGGAAAACATTTGATATAATATCCATCGCCAAGGGCTATAGCCGCTTTAAGCTGTTCCTGGTAATTTTCCTGT
>JAIRTD010000167.1 GCA_031255115.1 Spirochaetaceae bacterium
TTGGTGAGGTTATAGGTGCTGATGATTTCAGCCTCGGTCGGGGTGGTAATGCTGTCAAAAATGTTCCGCTTTTGGCTGAACAGGTATTTCTGCACTGTGGCCTGGCGCTTGAGCTGGTCCCTGAATCCGGCTACATCAAGGCCCGATTCGTTCCGTACCGCCTGTTCAAACTCCGCGTCGGTAGGCGGCCTTCCCCCAAGGTTCCGGGCAAGAACGGCCCTGAGCTGTTGAAGCTGCTGATTGACCTCGGCGTCGCTGACAAAGAGGTTGTCCCGTTCGGCGGCCTGGAGGGCGAGTTTTTCGTTGATCATTACATCCAGCACCTGGCGTCTTTCCGCGGGAGTAAGAGCCCTGCCGGCGGTCTGCTCGGCGCGCTCGACCTCGGAACGAAGCTGCTTAACCGTGATGGGTTCACTTCGGGTAAGCCGTACTATGGCGACAGGCTGCAGATCAGACTGTGCAAAGGCGCTGCCGGAAAAAATGCCCAAAAGGGCCAAAAAAGGTAGTATCCGCTTCATATAATCCTTATAAAAACTAAAAAGCTGCCAGGTTACGGCGTCCAAGTCCCTTGACTCAGACCCGGCAAACAGACCCTGGTTTACCCCATTCGGGGCAATCGCTGTCAAACCCCTTCTATTATAAGCGTTTAGCAGGTCCTATTCCAGTACCGCCCTGATACGCCTGACCCCGGCCGAGGACGACTGTTCTTTTTGGATTTTGAACGTTCCCATGCCGCCGGTATGCTCCACATGGGGGCCGCCGCAGACTTCCCTGGAGAAGAAATCCTCAGAGGATTTTCCGACGGTATAGACTTTGACCTGGCTTTCGTATTTCTCGCCAAAAAGGGCTATGGCCCCTGATGCTGTAGCCTCGTCAAGGCTCATCACCGTCATGGTAACGGGAAGGTCCTGCTTTATCGCCTCGTTGACAAGGCTTTCAACCTTTTTAAGCTCATCAGGGCTCAACGGCGCCGGATGGGAAAAATCAAAGCGCATGCGCTCGGCGGTGATATTGGAACCCTTTTGGGCCACATGGTCCCCCAGGACCATGCGCAGGGCCCTGTGGAGGAGATGGGTAGCGGTATGGTATTTAACCGCCATTTCTCCCTGGTCTCCCAGGCCGCCCTTAAAGACCTGGCCGCCCTGGGAACGGGAAAGTTCCTGATGTTTCCTGAAGGCTTCGTCAAATTCCCCCCGGTTGACTTTCATGCCGTTTTCGGCGGCAAGTTCCTCGCTAAGCTCGATGGGAAAACCGTAGGTATCGTAGAGCTTAAAAGCCAGCCGGCCTGACATGATTTTTCTTGGATCTTTAAGCAGATTGGGGAGGAGCTTCTCAAATTCATGCTCGCCTTTTTGCAGGGTCTCAAGAAATTTCTTTTCTTCGCCGTCAAGTTCTTCGATAACGCGGGCCTGGTTTTCTTTGAGCTCAGGATAGGGTCCCTTGAATTTTTCTATCACCGCCCTGGCTATGGGGGAGAGCATATTGGCATTACCTTCACCCAGGCCCAGCTTGCGGCCGTGGCGCACTGCCCGGCGTATGAGGCGGCGGAGCACATAACCCGCGCCTACGTTGGAAGGGCTGGGCGCTTTTGGATCTCCCAGTATAAAGGTTGAAGAGCGCACATGGTCCGCAATGATACGCACAGAGCGGTCCTGTTCGGCATCGCTTCCGTACCGGTACGCGCCGCCTGGAATGTCCTGTTCTATAGCTTCAATAACGGGCCGGAAAATCTCGGTGTCGTAGACTGAGCTTTGCCCGTTGAGTATGGTAATGGTACGTTCTATGCCCATACCCGTGTCAACGCATTTCCTGGCCAGAGGTATGTATTCGCCCTCGGCGTTTTTGTTGTACTGCATGAATACGTCGTTCCAGATTTCGAGCCACTTGCCGCAGGAACAGCCCGGAGCGCAGTCAGGGCCGCAGGGTTACCGGCCCATGTCTATAAACATTTCGGAGTCAGGGCCGCAGGGGCCGGTGGTTCCCGCAGGACCCCACCAGTTGTCCTCCCTGGGACGGTAACTGATACGCTCTTCGGGAATGCCAAGCCGCCGCCATACTTCGGCTGATTCGTCATCTTTGGGCACGGCGCCTTCTCCGGCAAAAACCGTAACGCCCAGCTTTTCGACCGGTATGCCAAGCCATTGGGGAGATGTGAGAAACTCATAACTCATCTCGATGGCCCCTTCCTTAAAATAATCCCCCAGAGACCAGTTCCCCAGCATTTCAAAAAAGGTAAGATGACTCGGATCGCCCACTGCGTCTATATCGCCGGTACGTATACACTTTTGGTAATCGGTCAGCCTTGTTCCCGCGGGATGGGCCTCGCCCAAAAGGTAGGGAACCAGCGGATGCATGCCCGCCGTAGTAAACAGCACCGTAGGGTCGTTGTCGGGAATCAGCGATTTACCCTGAATCTGTGTGTGCCCCCTGGACTTAAAGAATGCAATGTATTTGGAGCGTAATTCGTCTGCAGTCATACTACAATAATACCGAAAACCAAAAGAACAGTAAAGCGCACGACAAGGGCCCTTTGGAGCCGCTTTGCCGCGGGCCAGCCTTTTATACTCCCTGATATTTTCAAAAAGTCAGGAATAGCCCTGTACAAAGCCGCTTTTCCAGTGCCAGACCGGGACGGAAAGTTCAGACGAGAAAGGATTTGTTTTGTTAAAATCAGGGCACCAGGCAGAGTCCTGTACCAGTTCCTGGTAAAAACCGTCTTCGATACCATAGGAATCAAGCCAGCCGAGTACGGTTTTGTATTCCCGCTCGTTTACAAAACGCCCGGGCGCTCCCCCAAAGGCGGCGTTTTCTAAACCGGTTCGGTCTCTCCCGCGCACCGCTTCTCTTGCAGCCTCCGCAGTCTTCACGGCAGTCCCGGCAGTCTTCGCGGCCGCTTCCCCTGCGGCCCCGGCGTCTCCCGCAAGCGGCGTATACTGGGTCATCACCGAAAGAAGGGCCCTGCCCTGCGCGTGTCCGGCAAACCAGCGTATGACTTTTTCGGAACTTTCAAGATACCCCGGAAGCACAAGATGGCGTATAATGACCCCTTTTTGCAGTAGCCCGTCTGAATACTCGAGACTGCCCTGCATGTCCAGCATGGCGAGTATGGCTTTTGCGGCCGCGTCAGGATAATCAGGCGCCTTAAAAAAGCGGGCCGCAAGATCAGTGTCCAGGGTCTTGAGATCAGGAAGCCATACATCAACCGCGCCGCGCAGAGAAAAAAGAGTTTTGGGGTTTTCGTAGGCCGAAGAATTCCACAGAACAGGAAGGTCAAGACCGGCCTCGCGGGCAGCGGCTATACCTTCCCGCAACAGGAGCGGGGCGTGGCTTCCCGTAACAATATTGATATTTTCCGCGCCTCTTTGTTTAAGGGCAAAAAAAATGGCGACAAGTTCATCCTGGGATATTGGCCTTCCCATACCTTTTTGGGAGATCTGATAATTCTGGCAGAACACGCAGCCCAGAGTACAACCCGAAACAAAGACCGTGCCCGAACCGCCCCTGCCGCATAACGGCGGCTCTTCGCCCCGGTGTATGGAAGCCGAGGCAATACGAAGTTCAGCCGTCTCCCCGCAGAACCCCCGCTTTCCCGCAAGCCGCTCCGCGCCGCAGCAACGGGGACAGAGCATGCAGAAACGAAGATCATCCATCAGGGTATCATTCGCCTACGGTAATGGTAAAAAGATTGCTTAGATCAAACGCGCCCTGTTCAGAGTTCTTTTGTACGACCTCGCCCTGCATCCTGGAGACAAATTCCCCGGCAAGTTCCTCTATGGTGGTCTTGAGCAGGCCGAAAAATTCTTCGCCGTTATAGCCGCCCGAACTAACGGCGATGGCTTCCCTGCTTCGCGCGGAAAGGGTCTTTGAATACCAAACCTTGCCGCTGGCCGCATCGGTCAGGGTAAGGGCCATGGAAACGACGGCCCGCATTCTTCCGCTCTTTCCTATACCTGAGGCAATGTCCTTGGTAAAGTTAAACTCCACAGCCATGAGGCTTACAGCCCCGGTTTCCGCGGCCAGAGCAGCGGCAAATCCCTTGTCCCTGGCCGAAACATACCGGTACCCCGGCGGCGTAACAAAGCCCCGCCTGACAGCCCGGTCGTCAACCCTCGCGGCCTGATACGAAGCAGCGCCGAACACCCGGTCCCGGTCAACATAGACTATACCGGAACGCCGCATAACTTCGTAAACAAGCGCCTCAGCCTCGCCGATAAAACCCTCGGCAAAACTTACATAATCGGCGCCTTCGATCTGGTTAAGCCGCACACCCAGCACATCCCTGAGAAAATCACCGTCTTGCTGCGGGGATTTTTTTTCGTCCGTCCAGTGAATGTCATTATTGGAACGCAGGGCAACCAGGGCCACCGGCTCACGATTTACCCCGCCCACCGGCGAACTCGCACAAGCGGCGCAGAGAAAAAGAACCACCGGCACAATAGCAATGATTTTCGGTTTCATACGGTAAGTATACCCCGTCGCGCCGGTAAAAGGAAGAGGTAAATTCTTAAACGACAAGGCCCGTCCCTTTGCAAGCCACAGACACGGTAAGGCAAAAGGGGGGAGCGCCGCCTCGTCAAGCCCGCCCTTGCCGGCTTTGTGTTCCCCGCATAGCTTGACGGCTCCCCCGCCCGGCAACAGCGCGCAAGGCATGTTGAACCGCCGCCTGAACCACAACCGGCTTATTCTCTGACAATTTGAAATTGTCAGAGAATTCCGATTATAAGTGTTTGTCAGGTAAGGAATTAACTAATTCCACACCTGACAAACTCAAATCTATGGAGTATAAAAAGAACCTAAATCCGTTACGTTTAAATATTCCCAAAGGGATTATAGGCGCAATGCGTTTATAGTAAGTTATGCGCAATACGGCCTAAATTGATTGAAAAATTATATAAAACAGTCGTCAATAAATTGTTCTGAAAGGTATTAGAAATAATGGCTTGACATTTATAAAAAACAATTGTATAAATCAACATACCCCGCGGCAGAGCCGCGGGGTATTAAACCCTCGCC
>JAIRTD010000071.1 GCA_031255115.1 Spirochaetaceae bacterium
GGAAAGCCAGGTAAGACAGACGCCGGATATAATTTCCCGGCGGCCGGGTCATGGGCGCCTAAAATTTACCCTTGGAAACGGCTTTTTCGATAGAATCAGCCACGGTCTTGAGATACCAGTCATAGCTAAAGGGCTGTCTTGCTCTGACTTCGGGCTTGAGGACTACTTCCAACCCGTCTTTGCAGCTTTCGCATATATCACGGGCCCCGATATGCCAATAAGTACGGTCAGGAATGGCGTTCTCAAGCGTATGCCCGCAGACATCACAGTTCAACGTTTTCATAAGCGGCTCCTTGCGTATCAAAAAATGTGCGATTTTTAAAACCTATTAAAATCGCGTTCAATATTGAAGATATCATACCGTAAAACTTTGCAAATGTCGAGATATATGATAGAAAAATCTATGGAGTTCCTATGAACCATTTACCGTGCCCCTGGGAACAGGAGCGGCCCTTTATTATTGCCGAACTGGGAACCGGCCACGAAGGAGACCGGGTCAGGGCAGGCGAACTCATAGCCGCCGCGGCAGAATCAGGCGCGGACTGCGTCAAATTCCAGATGGTGTACGCCGAAGAAATACTGCACCCAAAAACAGGGAATGTGGCCCTGCCCGGCGGGGATATACCCCTTTTTGAACGCTTTAAGGCCCTGGAGCTGCCCCCTGATTTTTATGCGGAAATGAAGGAAGAAGCCGAAAAACAGGGGCTTTTCTTTCTCTGCACCCCCTTTGGTCCCCGAAGCGCCAGGGAACTGCGCAATCTCAGGCCCGGAGCCGTCAAAATCGCCTCTCCCGAGCTCAATTATACCGCCCTGCTTGAAACAACAGCCTCCTGGGAACTTCCTGTATTCCTTTCTTCGGGGATAACCCTTCTCTCCGATATTGAAGCGGCCCTGGCCTTCTTTCCCAGGCGGCGGGTATGCCTGCTCCACTGTGTAACGAGTTATCCCGCGCCGCCGGAAGACTACAATCTCCGCCTTCTTTTGAGCCTTTCGGCGGTTTTCGGCTGCGCCACCGGCGTAAGCGACCACAGCATGGACGCCGCGCTGGTTCCGGTTCTTGCGGCGGGCCTGGGCGCCGGGGCCATAGAAAAACACTTCTGCCTTTCCCGCCGGGGAACGGGCCTTGACGACCCCATTGCCCTGCCGCCGGAGGATTTTGCCCTGATGACGCGCCGGGTCAGGGCCGCGGCAAAGGCGCGGCGCGGGTTTTTCGCGGACGCCGCCCCGAATCAGGCCGCCGAAGCGGGCCTTTCCAGGGGAATTCCGGCGCGCCTGCTTGAAGAATTCTACGATGAATGGGGGGAAAAGACCGTGGAGGCCGTACTTGGCAGCGGCGTTAAGGTCCTCGCGCCCTCGGAAAAGGCCAATTACCTCAGCACCAGGCGTTCTATCCATGCGCTGAGGGATATACAGGCCGGGGAAACCATAGAAAAAGACATGATAGGCGCGCTCCGCAGCGAAAAGAAGCTCAAACCGGGACTGCCCCCTTCTTTTGAGCGCTTTATAAGCGGAAGAAAGGCCCGGCGCTTTATTCCCGACGGCCAGGGCCTTGACTGGGACGATATTTAGCCGCCGCCGCAAAGAAATAAGTCCTTTGGAACGCGGTGTTCGCTTCAAATTGAATCGAAAGGCTTTCCAAAACTAAAAAAAAAGGATAGAATTGAAATCGTGGAGTTTGTATGGCCAATATACCTACCGGACCTGCCCAATATCTGGCCAGGTTTTCGGATCAAAGCATAGCGTGTAGTCAATATGCCCTGGCAAAGCTCGGGGTAGACCGCGCGCATTGTTTCCTTAAAATGGACGACTATATCATACTCTGCGCCCCGTTTCAGCTTGGCTTTAAGCGCTCGCTCTTTCTCGCTTCCCTTTCCAAACAGGAACTGACTTTCTTCCAGCGTTATGTAAACGGCATAGTCGGTCTTTCCATAGCCTTTGCGTCAGGCAAGGTGGAGCCCATCAAGCTCTATATACGCTGCACCCTCGCTACAGTGGGCCCCATGAAGGGCAGGGACAATGTGGGGCTTTTTGTGGTTGACTTTAAGAACACTCCCGACGACCTGGTAAGCATACTGGGCGCTTATCTTGAAACCCAGGAGCGTTTTAAGATACTTTCCGAAGACTACGGCAAAACCCCGATACGCATGAACGCCGACGTGGCCAAGCTGCTGGGCTACAAAATGTACGCCACCATTACCGAGCCGGGCGGCAGCAGGCGTATCCAGATATACACTTTTAACACCAAAAAACTCGAACATCTTGAAGCCGGTCTTGCCGGGGCAAGGACGGCGGGGACCTCGGTGGCCTACCAGATATACTTTAAGAAATACCGGATTGCCACAGCCGGAACCATCGAAAGTTCCACTATGCTGCCAAAGAACATAGTGCGTACTGTGGCAAACCTTTCCTTTAGCCCTGAGCTTGCCGAAATTGTGGACGATTACTGGTTTCATACCCGGTCCAATCCCCAAAGCGCGGCCCAGGCATAAGCGGCAAATATGGCAGCCATTATAGAACCAAGAATCCTAAAAGGGTTTAGGGATTTTCTGCCCCAGGCGGAAATCGCCAGGCAAAATCTGGTGGAACGCATTGAGGCTTCTTTCCGTTCATACGGTTTTGTGCCCATAGACACGCCGGCCCTCGAATACGCGGAGAT
>JAIRTD010000082.1 GCA_031255115.1 Spirochaetaceae bacterium
TACCCCGCCGCCGCCGTTCTGGACGCCGACACGGGCGTTTTTGCGCATATCAAAGGTTCCCTGGCAGACGATTACACCATCGCCTTTGTTTCCGGTAATTTCTCCGCCTGTCATCAGGAAAGAAGAGTCGTCGTCTATATATACGCCGGCGGAGGCATTGGACTTTATTAAGCCGCCATCCATGGTCAAGCTGCCCTTTCTGGCGTACACGCCCCTGACTTCATTGTTTCGTATTTCGGCATGACCGCTGAGAATAAGCGAACTGTCCTCTGTCCGTATGCTTCCGTCGTTTGCGGGATTGACACTGGTATTTTCTTCGATGGTTCCGCCGCTTATGGTTAGTATCCCGCCGCTCGCGTAGACAGCGCTGCCAAAGGCAGCCGTGTTCGCGCGTATGGTTCCTCCTGATATGGTCAGGGCGGGCGCGTCTTTGGCGCAGTCGATGTTGACGGCGCCGCCCAAACCAATGCTGTGGATGTTATTGCTGTTCTGAATAGTCACCCCGTTGTTTATTTCGAGCCAGGCGTTCTTTACCGAGATAAGCGCGGCGTCGGCTTGCTGCTTGTCGCCGTCAATAACAAGGCTTCCCAGGCCGCCTGTAAGTTTAAGAGCCGCCCCCGAAGATACGGTTATAAGGCTTCCGAAGGGGCTGGAAGCTCCACGAAGTATCTTTTTTTCATGGGTATCAACGGGAGAAAGGGTGATGGTTTTTCCCGTTGGAATGGATACCGTGTCGGCCGGGTCCGACATGGTGATATCGGTAAGCAGATATACGGTGTCAAATACGGCCGCGGCGTTAAGGGCGGCCTGCAGGCTTGTATACGAATCGTTTTTGGAAGCAAGTTTTACTACCTTTCCGTCTACGACAAGATGACCGTCGTCGCTGACCGTGTAATTCTTTCCGCCTGAGGGAGTAACGGCGAATTTTCGGGCCTCGACGGCAAGGGTCAGCGCGGGATCTGATTCGACCAGCTTGACGATAGAAGCGGAGACGGGGTAGAACTCCGGGGTCAGGGTTGCCACCGGTATGGTCCCGGTCAGGGTTTCTTCAACAAAAATGTGGGTGCCGCCTTTGAGGAACACATCGTTATTCGGGCTGATAAACGCGTTACGCCCCATAAAAATATTTGCAAAGGAGAAGGCGTATACGCCTCCGCCCCGGCCGGTACTGCCTGTAAGCGTGTTTTTATTGGAGCCTCCTATGGTTCCGCCTGTGATCCTAAGACTGCCGCCGCTGGTGATATACACGCCGCCGCCTTCCCTGGCGGCGTTACCCCCTATGGTTCCGCCTGAGATCTCGACATGGCCGCTCGGAGCGATATACACGCCGCCGCCGCCGCCTGCGATGTTGTTCTGTATATCCCCGCCGTTCATGGTAAAGATGCCTTCGACTTTTACGCCGCCGCCGAGCGTGCTGCCGGAGTTGTTGTTCCGCAGCACGGCGCTCTGATTCATGACCAGTTCGGCGTGGTGATTAACCGTTACAAGCGGCCAGGAGCATGAGACGGCGTTTCCGTCAAGAATAAGACGATTGGAACTTCCGTTCTGCCCAAGACTGAGCTTTCCTCCGGCTTTTACCTCAAAGAACGGACCGGAAAGCGAGGCTTCTCTGGTAATGCACTGATCCGAATCTTCCGCAATCAGTATGATAGTTTTATCTTTTATTTCGACAGGCGGCGCGGGAGAGGGCGCATTGCTTAGGGTGGTAAAGCTCGCGCCTATCGCAAGGACGGAAGTTTTACCCAAAGGCGCAAAAATTACGGCGTCCCTGAGCTGCTGAAAATTCTTAATAACAGCGTTCACGGGCAAGGGTTCAGGCGAGCTCCCGGGGATATTTTTAACATAAGAGCTGTTGAGGGGGAGGTTGTACATTTGACAACGCGTCAACAAAGGGAAGAAAAAAATACAGATTCCAAAAGTGAAAAGAAAAAATCTTTTCTGATTAAACTTCATACCGGCGATTCCAGACTGGGAACCTCCAAAACTTTTACCGTTTTGGAAGGGTCCGCGTAAAATATACTAAGACTATACTAGGACCGGAACCGGTTTCCAAAAACAATTTGCGCAAGGACGGGAATTTCTTTGTAGTTTCTACCGAAAACAGAGAGTATCATCAGGTTTTCTCCCTATACCGGTTTTTGAAAAGAGCTTACATTGCATTGGCTTATTCACTTGCGTTAAATTTGAATTATGGCATTGGACGCGCTGCCCCGTTTGCGGGGGGTACGGTTTCCCCTTGGGGCAAAACTGGTAACGATTATTACATCCTTTCTCGTACTCTCATTAGGCGCTATCTCTATTCTTGTTTCCATGCTGATAAGCGCCGATGTGCGGATCACCGCCGAAGATAATAATTTTACCCTGAACAGGCGCATCGCAACCGGCGTAGAAACCTTCTTTGAGACGGTTATGTCCAATACCCGCACCTTTCTGACTCTTGGTTCGGCCTTTAGCGGCCAGAATCAGACGGCCTTCTTCTTTACCAAAAACCCGCATATCGCCGCGGTTCTCACCGGGAGAGTCGCGAGTGAAGACGCGCCGGGCGGTTTTGAGGCCACAGGCGAGTTCCTTAACGAAGAGTTTATCAAGAGGGTGTTTACTGGCGGCCCTGGGCCGGATTTTTCTCCCAAACTGTTTAAGGAAACTTCCCTTGCTTCACTTGAACGGGCAGCCAGGGGGGAGACCTTTGTCCTTAACGGCAGTCCGTATTTCGGCGTTTCCATGATAATCCTGTTCTTCCCCTGGTCGGACCTGGACGGCGCGGCGGTTTTTTTCTCTGGAGAAGAACTGTTAAGGGATTTTGTGTCAGGCGGGATAGAAAACTTTAGTTTTCTGATTAACAAAAACGGCGATGTGCTTATTCATCCCGAGACGGAACTCTTTCTTAACGCGCATAATCTTGAAGATCACGGGCTGGTAAAAACCGCCCTGGAACGCAAGGACCGGAATTTTCAGACCGTGTATACCGAGGACGGGACTGAATATTTCGGCGCCTATCAAAGGCTTGCCGAAACCGGTACGGTACTCATCACCCGCATAGCCACCGCCGCGGTTCTCAGGACCACAAGGGCCGTTGTCAGGCGCAATATCCAGATCAGCGCCGCGGTTCTGGCCCTTTCGGTACTCTTTGTCATTCTCTTTTCTGGAACCATAAGCAGGCCCATCAAGGCCCTCGTCGCCGCTTCAGCCGCCATAGAAAAGGGCGATTACCGTATTCAGCTTAAACACCGGAGCCAGGACGAAATCGGTCTTCTTACCAGGACCTTTATCGGCATGGGACACAGCCTCGAAAACTTTGAAAAATTTACCAACAAGGCTATGGTCCGTCTTGCCAGGCAGGGAGCGCTGACCCGTACCGGCGCGGCAAAGACCGTAGCGGTAAGTTTTACCCTGATCCGCGATTTTAGAGAACTGGCGCTTAATTTTGAAGCGTCCGGCCTGGTCGCCTTTGTCAATGCCTTTCTTTCCCGCATAGTGCCCTGCATCACCTGTACCGGAGGCATCGTGGATAAATTCCTTACCCATGACGGCGTCGTGGTAATGGCCCTCTGGGGCGCGGCCGGACATTCGGGCCAGGAGCGGCATATCCTTGCCTGCCTGCGTTCCGCCCTGATGATACGCGCCGTTATATGCAACTGGAACGCCGAACGCGCCGCCGCCCGGCTGAGAAAAAAAGAAACCGGAAATAAATTCTTCCTGCTTAAAACAGGCTGCGGAATCAATATAGGCGAAGTTATCGCCGGACAAATAGGATCGGAAGAACGCATGGAATATACGGTCATAGGCGATCCGGTAAATCTCGCCGCCCGCATGGAAGGGCCCAACGATCTTTTTGACACCGATATTTTGATTACCGAAAACGCCTGGAAGCTCGCGGGCGCTTCCCTTGTTACCGAAGAAATGGACAGCCTCGAAGTAAAGGGAAAGCAAAAGCCCCTCAGGGTTTTTTCGGTTGTAAACACCGGCGACAAGAAAGAGGCCGGGAAAATTCTTTCTGATCTTAGCAGGATGCCCCGAACCAATCCCCTGATAAGCAAACGCTGCGCCGGACCACAGGGCCCCAAAACCATGACGGAACTCAGAAGGAACTGGGAGATATTTCTGGAACCGGGTTTTTTGTCCCGTGAAGCGGGGCGGAGCGGAGAATAGTATGCGAGAAAAAAACAACATAGAGGAACAGAATCCCGGTATAGAGGCCGCCGCAAAGGTACGTTTTCCCATAAGCCTTAAACTCGTCAGCATGATCACTTTTGTTTTTCTCTTTTCTCTGGGCCTGATAAGCGGCCTGGTGTGGTTTTTGGTTCACCGTGATACCCGGACCACCGCCGAGGAGAACAACCTCAACATCAATACCAATGCGGCCCTGGCCGCCGAAACGGTTCTTGAGTCTGTCAGGGCCAATGGAATTCTGCTGCTCCAGGCCATTGCCGGGGGAGATTCCCGGGCGGCGGCGGATTCTTTTTTTAATACAAATACCAGTGTTGCCGCCCTCATTATCGCCGGAACAGCCAAAGACGCCGTTTCCCCGAACGCGCCGTCTGTTCTGGTAAACAACGCCTTCTTTGAATCAAACGAACTTGATCCCTCTATGGCAAACCGTTATGCGGCACGGGTGTTCAGCGAATCAAACGGCGCGCCGGCGCTGATCAACGCGGCTCCGTTTTTCAACGGCTTTCCCCTTTTGTGCTTTCGTTTTCTTTCCGCCGCCAGCAGACGGACCGGCGCTTCTTACGAAGCCGCCGTGCTCTTTGCATCCGAGGCGCTTGCCGATTCCTACGGAACCGGGGCAAATACTTCGTTTTTGATAAATAACGCCGGAACCGTGCTTATCCATCCCGACCGGGATCTGATACGGGACGCGGCAAAGCTGGACGACGACCCGTTGATACAAAAACTGCTCGGCGGAGGAACAGAACGGGCCAGGACCTTTTATACCGACGCCAAAGGACAGGGCCTCTTTGCCGCGGCGGAACAAATCGTCGGAGGCGAAGCCTTTGTAATCACCACCATAGCCAGCGATGTTGTATTTGAAGGCATAAACACTACCACGAGGCGCAATCTGTACCTTTCCCTTGGAACCTGGTTTTTGGGAGTTCTCTTTATATGGTTTTTTTCCCGCTCCATAAGCGGCGCCCTCGAACAACTGCGCGAAGCGGCTGAGGCGATAGAAGACGGCCGCTACCATCTAAAACTCCAGGTTAAAAATCATGACGAAATCGGCCTCCTTACGGAAAGCATGATAAGCATGAGCCATGTTCTTATAAATTTTGAAAAGTTTACCAATAAAACCATCGCCGTATTGGCCAGGAAGGGCCGGCTCGAAACCGGAGGAACGGACCGGGACGCGACGATTTTCTTTTCGGATATACGTTCATTTACTTCTATATCGGAAAAGCTGCACCCCGCCGAAGTGGTCGAATTCCTCAACGACTATATGGACCGTATGGTTTCCTGCATACTCATCACCGGAGGAGTCATTGATAAATTTATAGGCGACGCGATAATGGCCCACTGGGGAGCGGTCGGAACGACGGAACAGGTCCACGGCAGAAGCGCCGCCGAGCAGAACGCCCTCAACGGCGTGCGCGCCGCGCTGATGATGCGGGCCGCTCTGTTGAGTTTTAACGAAGGCCGCGGCGGAGAAAAAAAGCCGCTTATCAAAGCAGGCTGCGGCCTTAACAGCGGTCATGTAGTCGCCGGTCAAATAGGTTCCGAAGAAAAGCTCGAATATACGGTCATCGGAGACACGGTAAGCCTGGCCAATCTGGCCGAAAGTCTTAACAAAACCTTCGGCACCGAAATTCTCATCACCGAAGATACCTGGCGTCTTGCGGGAAAATATCTTGTAACCCGTGAACTGCCCGCTGTTTCCGACAAGGGTAAAACGGTACGCATCTTCGCCGTCATCAATATGCGGGACGGTGAAGAAAGCACGCGGCTCATGGAGGATTTGGAAAAGTTACCCAAAATGAATCCCCGCCTTTCGCGGCTCTGTGTGGGACCCGGCGGGCCGCAGACGCTCAGGGAACTAAGGACCATGCTCGGCATAGCGGAACCTGACCCGCGCGTCCTTAAAGGCGGCGAGAAAAAATACCGGCTTTCCGCGGAACAGGACAAAAAAGGAAGTGAACAATGAAGCGGAAACGCCGTATCGCCGATACCATCGTCATAATCATCTGCCTTTCGGGGACCTGTATTTCCGGCTATCTTTTTTGGCGCGACTTTACCCGGACCCTGACAAAGAATACGGAACGCCCTGTGGGAACCATAAGCTATAAGCGCAACGGCGCCCAGCGGCGCTTTATGGAAAGGCTCGCCTGGACTTCGGTGGAGCGGGAGTCTCCGGTTTACAACGGCGATCTCATACGGACCGCCGACCTTTCCGACGCGGTTATTACCCTGGACAACACCGCCGGGGTAAGTCTTTCGGAAAACAGCCTCGTACAGATTTTCTACAAGCCCGATACGGGCGCCACGCTTGAGATCTCAGGCGGCAGCATTGCCGTTGACGCCGGAAACCAAAGCATGGTTATCAATTCAGGCGGAAGGGAACTGACCCTCAGCGCCGACAGTTCTGCCAGCGTAGACCTCGGAGAAGAACTTGACGTCAGGGTGATTTCGGGCAGCGCCCTGTTACGTTCCGCCGGAGAAAGCTACGAACTGGAAGCGGGTTCCGCGATCAGCGTCGCCTCTTCCGGGCGTATCGAAGAAAAAAGCCAGGTTACGGTGCTTGCCCCGCTCCCCGGCCAGACCGTGTTGAGCCAGGGGCCCGCCGCAGTGGCCTTTTCGTTTCGGACTTCCAATTTTTCCGAAGGCGAGCGCGTGCGGGTAGAGCTTGCTTCCGACAGACGTTTTTCCCGCATTGTGGAGGCTAGAGACAGTCCGTCAAATTCCGGCATGACCATGGAACTTTCGCCGGGGATTTATTGGTGGCGGGCCTATCCCGGCGGAAAAAGCCCCGAAAACGGCGCCGCGTCGGGAAAGCTCTCCATAGTAACTGTTTCAGCTCCGGCGGAAACTCCCGCCGCAGTGGAAACCCCCGTCCCGACGGCCAGCTCCACCCCGGAGAAAAAACCCGTCCCGGTGAAAACTCCCACCCCGATAGCAAGCTCCGTTCCGGCGGAAAACCCCGTCCCGGCAAGGCCCCCCGCTCCGGC
>JAIRTD010000084.1 GCA_031255115.1 Spirochaetaceae bacterium
GGCCCTGGCGAGGGATAAGGCGGCGTCAAGTTCGGCGATTTTTTCCCCGGCCGAGATGAGCAGGGGGAGAAGTGTCTTGGCCTTTTCGCGGAGTTCGAGGAAGAGCTTTTTTTCCAGTTCTATGATTTTATCCTGGGCGCCGTTTATATCCGACTCAAGGGAAGAAAGCCTGTCTGTCGTATAACGCTCGCCGGCCGCCATGCCCTGACGCCGTATAAAACGCCGGGGGACCTTGTCAAGGTGCAGTTTGGTAACTTCAAAATAATACCCTATGAGTCTGTTATAGCGTATCTTGAGACTCGGTATGCCTGTGGCCGCCCGTTCTTCTTCGAGATACGCCTCCACCAGGGAACGGCCGTTATCCCTGAGCGATTTAAGTCCGTCGAGTTCGGCGCTGTAGCCTTCGCGGATGAGATTGCCTTCGGTAAGCAGCACCGACGGATCCCCGGCGATGCCCTGGCCGAGCAGCTCCATGAGTTCCCGAAGCCGCGCGAAGGCCCCGGGATCAAGGCTCTTTATTGCCGGGCTTTCAAAGCCAAGCTCCAGACCGGCGATTTTTTCTTCGGCGCTGAAAAGAGAAGCGAGGCTGTTTTTCAGCGCGACCATATCCCTGGCGTGGGCCTTGTCCATGGCAAGCCGGGAACAGATCCTCTGGAGATCAGGAGAAGAACCGAGCAATTCCCGCAGGGTCGAAAGAAGGCGCTGATCGTGGTACAGGGCGCCGGTAAGATCAAGGCGGGCCTCTATGAGGCTGACATTCCTCAGGGGGTGGAGCAGCCGCCGCTTGAGCAGCCGCCTTCCCATGGCGGTTTTGGTTTCGTCTATCACTTCAAAAAGGGAAAAATGAACATCCCCGTCGCGGAGGTTGCGGGTAAGTTCCAGATTGCGCTGGGACGATTCGTCTATGCCGATATATTCGTCATCGCCGTAGAGAATCAGGGAGCGCACATGGGGGAGGAGGCTCCGGGCGGTTCCCGAAAGATAGTCAAGCAGGGCGCCTGAAGCAGTAAGTTCGGGCTCCTGGCCGGAAATGCCAAAGGATTTAAGGCTTCCGCTTCCGAACTGTTTTTCCAAAAGTTCCTTTGCCCGGCCCGGATCAAAGAGCCAGTCCGCCCAGCGGTTCAATACCAGGTCCGGACGTTCGGCCAGGATACGGGCGACGCCGGCGTTTTCCTCAAGCAGGGATTCCTGCACCACTATTTCCCTTGACTGGAGGCGCTCAAGTTCGCTTCCCAGGCGCTCGCCTCCGTCGTCAAGGGGAAAGGACGTGGCCCTGAATTCTCCGGTAGAAAGATCGATATAGGCAAAGGATAGATGCCCTCCCCGGGCGGCAAGGGCCGACAGGTAGTTGGCGCTGCCCTTGTCAAGATAATCCTCGTCGACGGCGGTTCCCGGAGTGATGACTTCGGTTACCCGGCGTTCGACAAGGCCCCTCCCCTTTCCCGGTTCGGAGAGCTGTTCGCAGACGGCGACTTTTTTTCCGTATTTGAGGAGGCGGGCAATATAGGAACGGCACGCGTGGTAGGGGACTCCGCACATGGGAAGCCCGGCGCGGCTTGTGAGCGTCAGATTCAGAAGGGCGGAAACTTCCAGAGCGTCTTCGGCAAACATCTCATAGAAATCCCCGAGACGAAAAAAAAGAACCGCACCCTGGTTTTCCCGTTTTATCCTGCGGTACTGCTCCAGCATGGGGCTTGACTCTGTACCGGCGATACCCTCCCCCTTTTTCTAAAAAAGCGGTTTACGAGCCTGGAAGGCTTTGGATTTTAGCACTTTTATTTCTAAAAAAGCACAAAAATCCCGATAACCAGGCTCCCCGGGAGTTTACGATACCCGGGGCAAAGCCCCGCAAACTCCTAGCGACCTGCCTTACTGCGAAGATTCTGGATTACCTTTTCGGTAATATCCACTGTGGGACTGTACCAGATAATTCCCGTATTCTCCTTGAGGTTGAGGACCATGCTGTAGCCTTCGCTCTCGGCGATAAAGCGTATCTCATCCATTACCTGCTGGAGAAAACTGTTGGACTGGGCAAGACGCCGCCTCTGGTCTTCAAGTTCGGCGGTCTTGGCCTGGTAATATTCCCGTAAAAATTCCGATTTGCGGTACATCTCGCTTTCGAGTCTGAGAGCCCGCTCCCTGTCTCCCTGGGCCTCGGCGTCAACATAGGAACTCCTGAGGTTCTGTATCTCCTGGTTCATACGGTCTACCTCCGCCTGAACCCTGGCGCTCCGCTCTTCATACTCCCGCACGGCACGGGAATCCCTGAAGAACGCGGTATATACCCTGGGAAGGTCGACTACCGCAAAGCGGGTAAGCTGCTGGGCGCCGGCAAAGGCCCCCAGAAAAAGGAACAGTACAAATACGGCGCAGTACTTTTTCATGCCAGAACTCCTGTCAATACGTTGAAAGGGCGAAGGATATTACAAAATCAATACCCGAGCCGGGATCGCCATTCTGCCATATACTGCCGGTCTGCCAGTCTATACGGCCGTCCCTGACAACAAAACGCTTGGCAAAGATAAAGCGGAACGGAAACTGGGGTATGGCAAAGCGGAGACCGGCGCCAAAGCTAAAAAGCATATCCTCTATCCACAAATTGTGGAACATGTCATAGGGGGTGTCTTTTTTTACCGCCGCGTCAAAGAATCCGTCAAGGGCAAGTATGCCGGGAACCACGGGCATACGGATTTCGGCCCAGTTTTCCCACAGGGCGTTGCCCCGCTCGCGGTATTTGTTCACCCAGCCCCGGCCTACAAACATGCCGTCTACGGACAGTTTATTGACCTCGTCCAGGAGGGGTTTTTCCTGGAAAAACTGCGGCAGTATAAAGGACATGCCCGAATGAACACCGAACACCATTTTGAATGTATACTTTTCGGTTACCGGTATATTGAGGAGGGTATGGAACCACTCCAGCTTGGTATCGCTGCGTACATAATGCTCCCGTTCCATGGGGAGAAGGCCGTAAAACCCGATACGCTGTATTCCGTAATAGCCCCGCGAAGGATCATAGAAAATATCCCGCTGGTCAAGCGCCACAGAAACAGAAAACGAATTGGCCGGGGTCCACTGGTTATTGCGGTCCCGCAGGGTGGGATCAAAGGGCCGGTACAGTTCGTCGTCATAGGTATTGAGCACAAGCCCGGTTCTAAGGCCGCCGCCTACGGACAAATTCCCCAGGAAGGTGGAAAAACGGTAGCCTGTGGAAAAGCCCAGGGACATGCCCCACTGGGTATAGTCCATGAGGTATTCGTCCGGGGGAATTTTGTTGGCGTCAAGGTAGCTGTCATAATCGGAAAAGCCGTCGGGGAAAGCCCTGTCCTCGTCACCGTTGAAGAAGGGGGCGTAATTGTCCATCGCCGCGGAACGCACCGAATGGCGCAGGGTAAAGTCAAAGCCGCCGTCCAGGGGGAGGCCGAATATCCAGCGATGGGTATAGCTCAGGGTTCCGTATTGGGAATCCGGGGACGCGTTAAGCTCGACGCCCATTATATTGCCGTAGCCCATAAAATTCCGGTCATTCCACTTGAACACCCCCGATATGGGAATCGTGTCAGGATCGGACGAGCCGGAAAAGGTCAGCCCAAGCTGTATATCCGTCGTAGGCTGTTCCTCGACGGTAAACACAAGGTTCATGAGGCTGTCAACGCTGCCCGGAGGAGTATCGGGGGCGACCATGGAAAAGTACTGGAGGTTGTAGAGGTTGCGCATGGCGTCCATAACCTTGGTCTTGGAAAACACGTCGCCTTCTTCCAGGGGTATCTCCCTGCGTATAACCTCATCCTTGGTTTTTTTGTTGCCCCTGATAATGATATTTTCTATATGGGCCCTGCCCCGTTCTATGATAGTTACTTTATAGGAAACTGTCCCTGTCTCGCTGTTCTTGATCTCGTCGCGGCTTATGGTATTAAAGATATAGCCGTTGTCGTAGTACAATTCGGCGACTCTCTGAAGGTCCGATTCTATCTGCCGGGCGTTAGCCACCTCGCCGCGCTTGGAAAAAACCAGGGCCTCAAGCTGTCCGTAGGGAAAAATCTCGTTTCCCGAAAATTCAATGCCGGTAAAGGTATAGATTCTCCCCTCATACAGCCTGAAGCTGATAACCATGGTGTTATTGCCCT
>JAIRTD010000092.1 GCA_031255115.1 Spirochaetaceae bacterium
ATACGCCGGCTTATTTTGAAAGGGGGCATGACCGAGACTACTTTCTTAATCAGGTCCATAAGGTCAAGGTATATTTTTTGTTCCCAGAGGGATTCTTTGATGGAAGCGAAAAGACGGGCAAGGTCCTCTGAGTACTGCTCCTTGTACCGTTCTTCCGGCTTAAACACCGCCTCGCAGGTGGGGAGCATGACTCCCTTGAATTCAATCTGTCCGGTGTCAAGGAAGTACACGGTATTGTTTTTGAAGAGGGTGCTTTTGTTGGTGGAATTTTCCTTGACAAAGTTGATATGAACCTGCTTGGTAATCATAACCCGGGATTCGCGGGGGGAAAGATCGTCGGCCCTGGCCTGGAGTCTCGCGGCGGTATTGAGGAGGAAGCCCATGAGGTCTCCCTTTTCGGTGATGATCAGGGGTATGTTGCCGCTGCCTCCGGTGATACCGGCGGAAATTTTGAATTCGGGCAGTATATTGGCCTCAGCGCTGCGCTGGGTAGGAATCGCCGCATCGTTGACGATATTGGTTTTGGCAAAATAGTCAATGATGGCAAGGGTTGCGGTAATGGCGTCGGTGGCGGAAGCCGCGGCAAGGACTATCTCGTCGCCCCGTTCCCGCCGGCTTACCGCGTGGCAGCAGGCCGAGATACGGCTTATTTCGTTGTTGATGGCCTTGTCAAGAACATGGAGCCGGGAGATATTGTTCCGCGAATCCTGGCAGAATTTGGTATAGCCGTGTATATCCAGCATGCCCACATAGAGGCTTGATATGGAGATGGTTTCTTTAAGCCGTCCGGCTTCGGGAAAACGCTGGTCCGGCACTACCAGTTCCCGCCATATTTTGGAATGGGATTCCTTGGTAATATCCCGGAAAAAGCCCCAGTTCAGGGCCTTTATGAGGTCAAAAATCTTCATTACCACCGGCTGTATACGTTTGTCCCGTATTATGGGGGTAAGATACTCGGTAAGGTTTGCAAAAGTAGAAATTTCTTTTCTGACCACCTTCTCGGCAAGATGAGTATATAGTTCATATTCCGAGCAGGTCTCGGTAAATTCAGTCAGATCTCTCACGGTATTGTTTTTAAGTATACCACATAATTCCCCAAAAAACAGCCGTTAAGGCTGGTTATGACGAACTTTTTGCTATATACTATAAAAAGGAGGCTTTGATGGAAACGGCTGCGTCGCTCAATAATTCCGGTATCGCACTGACCGAGGCAAACAGGCCTGATGACGCCATAGCTCTTTTCCGCAAAGCCTTGATCATGGAGCCCGAAAACCCCCTTCTTTGGCTGAATTTGGGCATAGCCCAGCAGCGGGTGGGGGACTATGAGGAAGCCCTGGAGAGCTTTCATCATGCCTTGCTGATCGAGGACAATCTTGCCGACGCCTGGCTTTCCGCCGGGCTCATCTACTACGAACTGGAGCAGTTCTCCCTGGCGGAAGAATCCTACAAGGCCGCCTTGCAGCGGAACGACGAAAACCCCTATGCCTGGAATAATCTGGGGGTTCTCTACTTTATCGAAGGAAGCTACGAAGAAGCCCGGTACTGTTTTGAACGGGCCGTAAGCCTTCATCCTATATTTTATGACGCCCTGGTGAACCTGCGGGATACCTGCAGGGAGCTTGAAGACTACCGGGCAGCCGGGGAATTTGGCCGCATTATCACGGGGCTAAAAAACACCAACTATTCCGGAAGCCGTCCGGCAGGCAATTTTTAGCGGAGGCTGTTCCCAAAACGTTTAGGTTTGGAAGGGTCCTGGGAAAAGCGGCTAAAAGTCCGTTTTTTCTTTTGGTTTAAGCTTGCTTTCCCAAAACTTCAATTTTGAGAAAGCTTTGGAGTTTGCTTGAATATACTCTACGTTGCGGAGCTTGTGGGCAAGGCGGGAATTTACGCCCTTAAAAAGGGTCTGCCCGAACTGCGGAAAACCCACGCCGTTGATTGGGTCATCGTAAACGCCGACGGCGCCACCGGCGGCTGGGGCCTGGGCCGCAATCACGCCGCCTATATACGCAAGCTCGGCGCCGATGTACTCACCACCGGGGAATGCTGCTTTTACAAGAAAGACCTCGTTCAAAATATGGAAAAACTCCCCTATGTACTCAGGCCGGACAATATAAGCCCCGCGGCGCCCGGCTTTGGTTCCAGAATATACAACTTGGGGAACCAGAAAATCGCCGTGGCGGTGATGCTCGGCCAGAGCGGATTTTCGAGGCTGCACAGCGATAATCCTTTTGTACGCCTGCCGGTGCTTTTGGAAAGGCTCAGCCGGGAGACGCCCTTTATCATCCTTGATTTTCACGCCTCGGCGACGGCGGAGAAGCTCACCCTTTTTGCCGCTGCCGACGGCCGCTGTTCAGCGGTAATCGGTTCCCATACCCGTGTCCAGAGCGCCGACGAAACCGTACTTCCCGGAGGAACCGCGGTAATCTGCGATGCCGGAAGAACCGGGAGCCTTGATTCAGTCGGCGGCGCCGACCGGGAAACAAAAATCAAGGAATACCTCTCAGGCATACCCGACTGGACCAGGGAAGCCTGGGACAGACCCGAACTGGAAGGCGTACTCATCTCCCTTGACAACAAGGGAAAGGCCCTGTCCATTTCGCGCATACGCCACCCTGTGCCCGCTTCTCCCCATACCCAGGATGACGAGGACGCCTCTCCTGGCGAAGAAACTGACGGGGCGCAAAATGCGTGAAGCGGCGCAGGTTCTTGAGGTGCGGGGGCACGAAGTAACGGTGCTGGGAAAGGGCCCCGAAGACGTCTGTTTCGGCTGCATGAATATAGAGTGTAAAAAAGGCGGCCGTGTGTTTACTGTCTGTAACCCCCGTGAGCTTCCCCTAAAAGCAGGCGACCTTGTGGAGCTTGAGATAAAAAAAAGCGCCGGCGCTTTTGAAGCCGGAATGTCTCTGCTCCTTCCCGTGCTTGCCTTCCTTGCCCTGTACTGTCTTGGCCCCCTGCTTTTTCATGCCCCCGACGGCGCGGCAAGAATAGGCCTGGCTTTTCTCGCCCTCCTTGCCGGCGCCCTTGGCGTGTTTCTGTTTAGAAAAATCAAGCCCCCGCAGCAACGCCCCAGTATAGTCCGCAAAAATCCGCTTCCCGCCTGAGATAGAAAATAATGATGAAGAATAATAATGCCATGAGGCATATTTGTGCTCTGCCGTGTCAGCGGCAGAGCCGGACTTTCGCGCCGCTTATTCCCTGACAAGAACGGCAACCGCGGAGCTTGAGCCTATGCGGTCCGCCCCGGCGGTGATAAAGGCTTCCATTGCTTCTCTGGTTCTGATGCCGCCTGAGGCTTTTATCTTTACAGACGGGGAGAGGTGCTTTCTAAAAAGCAGTATATCGTTAAGAACGGCGCCCGCCTGGCCAAAGCCGGTCGAGGTCTTGATATAGTCCGCCCCGGCGTCGCTTACAAGGCCGCAGAGTTTTATCTTTTCGTCGGTATCAAGATAGCAGGTCTCTACAATTACCTTGAGGATATGCGTTCCGGCGGCTTCGCGGAGGGTTCGTATTTCCGCGAGAACCGCGTCAAAATTGCGGTTTTTTACTTCGCCTACATTGATAACCATGTCAACTTCGGAGGCGCCGCCGGCTATGGCTTCTTTGGCCTCAAAAGCCTTGACGGCGGTAAGATTGTAACCCAGGGGAAAGCCTATGACCGTGCAGATTACCACATCGGCAAAGGCCTCCTTTATGGGTTTGACATAGGACGGAGGTACACAGACGCTGGCGGTCTTGTAGCGGGCTGCCTCATAACAGAGTTTGTCGATTTCCGCCCATGAGGCGGCGGCCTTGAGTAAGGTGTGATCCACCCTGGAAAAAATTTCTTCGCTGGTCATAGTTTGGGTATAAAGGCAGGGGATAGTCCCGAATAATCATTTTTGATTTTAAGGGAATCAAGGATCTGCGAAATTTGCCCCCGGTGGTGGATTCCGTGGGTAATAAGTCCCTGGATCAGAAAGGCCACCGGAACCGAAGGGGGATTACCCTTGTACCAGGAGAGTGTTACCTGGGCTTTAAGGTCCTCTTCCCGCAAAGCGGAAACAAGGTCTATACAAGCGTCGTCGGCCTTTTCAAAGGCCGCGCCCAGGGCCTTCCACTGTTCAGCGTCAAGACTTTTTTGGGGCACGGTAACGGATTCGAGGACAGTAAGGGCCTCGCGGGCGGGACTGTTTTTGAGGGCCTCTTTTAACAAACCCAGGATAAAAACCGTGCCGCCCAGACAGTGGACAAAAAGGCCGGAAAGGCTCTTGTAATAACTCCCCCGGTCCTTTTCCCGCTCGTCATTGGAAAGGCCGTCAAGAATCGCATAAACGGTCTTGTCCGCTTCTTTGTTGTACTTTGCAAAGCTGATAAATAGTTCTTTCATTTTGTACACCTTCTTTACCGTATAAAAAATCTAAGCATAAAAACAACAAACAGGACCATGGTTACAGGGGATATTTCCCTGAATCTGAAGGTAACGAGTTTGAGTATTACATAACAGAGTATCCCATATACAATGCCTTCGGCTAT
>JAIRTD010000136.1 GCA_031255115.1 Spirochaetaceae bacterium
TATAACCGGTAAAGTAAATTCTCATCATGTATAAAAAATCAGACGATTTCGGGTTAATTTTTTCTTGAGTCCAGGCGGAAAGGCCTTATTTGGATGTTATATCAGACGCTTCATAAATAACAAAAAATGTGCTAGGCTTAGAGTTAAGCTATGCGTTACTATACAATACAGGTAAAAACCAGATCGGAACTAAAGTTTATGCGGTTTTACCGGGCCATGTACCAGGACAAGCCGCTTCCGCTGTACTTTCCCCAAAAGGAAATCCCCCAGCGCAGGCGGGGTGTTCTGTGTACCAGGCGTCGCGCCGTGCTGCCCGGCTATATTTTTATCGAGCTTATGGAAGAAGATTCCATAAAGAATTATTATTGGGAACTGCGGAGGACTCCGGGGTTTTTTCGTTTTCTTGTTTCCAACAGGGACATACGGCCCCTGGAAGGAAGGGAACTGGAGGCGGTGCTGTACCTGCTCAAGGCGGTCGGGCCGGTGGCGGGTATATCGCGGGTCGGCTTTGACGAGAATTCCAGGATAGTGGTGCTTGAGGGGCCGCTCAAGGGTTTTGAAGGCAGGATAATCAAGGTGGATAAAAGAAAAGGGAGGGCGCGGGTTCAACTGGATCTCTACAATGAGTCCCACTGGATAGATCTGGCTTTTGAAGTAATCGGCAGATCCCCGTAATCCAAAAATATATGGCAAAGGTTAAATCGTCCCGTCTGTACATTATCGGCGCCGGTTTTGCAGGAAAGACTCTGGCCGGAGAAATCAGGGCCAAGGGTATATTCGGCGATCTGGTCGCCTTCCTCGACGACGACCCCGAAAAAATCGGTTCCAGGATAGAAGCTGTGCCGGTGCTGGGTCCGGTTAAGGATGTGGCGCGGCTGCTCAGGATGAATTCGGCCGACGAGGCCATCATAGCCATGCCCAGCGCCCAGCGGGAGTACCTGGCCGAAATTTACGGGGCCCTTAAAAGCGCCGGTTTTGGCACCATACGCATACTGCCCAGCCTGTCCCAGATCATCGAGGGCGACGCCCATCTTATCCAGACCAGGGACATAAACCTCGAAGATCTTTTGGGCCGCAACCCGGTAACGGTAAACTTGCGGGAAAGCCTCCGTTACCTGCGGGGCAAACGGGTTCTGGTAACCGGCGCCGGAGGTTCAATAGGAAGCGAACTCTGCCGCCAGCTTCTTTCAGGCGGGGCCCAGCGGCTCTACCTTTTCGGCCACGGCGAAAATTCAATTTATCAGATAGACCGCGAACTCAGGCTGCTCCAGGATGAAGGCGTCGGCGAAAAGGCCATGCTGGTTCCGGTCATCGGAGACCTTAAAGACGCTCCCTTTATGGAATACATACTGGGAAAGCTCAAGGCCGACGTGATTTTTCACACCGCCGCCTACAAGCATGTTCCCATGATGGAAGAAAACCCCGTGGCCGCCATAGAGAACAATGTGTTCGGCACGGAAAACCTCCTCAGGGCGGCCAGAAAAAACGGGGTAAAGCGTTTTGTGTTTGTAACTACGGACAAGGCGGTCGCGCCGGTTTCGGTCTACGGGGTTTCAAAATACCTCTGCGAACAACTGGTGCTTCGCGAAGCCGCGGCGGCCCTGCTCGCCGGCGAGGCCTCCCACTATATGGCTGTGCGTTTCGGCAACGTGCTTGGTTCGCGGGGTTCCATAGTGCCCCTCTTCCAGATGCAGATCGAAAAAGGCGGCCCGGTAACCGTAACCGACCCGGAGATGCGCCGCTGGTTCATGACCATACCCGAAGCCTGTTCTCTGGTGCTAAAGGCCGGCGGCGTGGGCGAAAACGGCAACCTCTATATGCTTGATATGGGCGAACCGGTATTGATCAAGGAGCTGGCCGAGCAGATGATACGCTTTTACGGCTTTGAACCGGAACAGGATATAAAGATTGAATATATAGGCCTCAGAAAGGGCGAAAAACTGAACGAGACTCTCTGGGGAACAGACGAAAGGCCGGAGGAGACCGGATTTTCCCGTATCAAAAAACTCTGCCGCGGTACGGCCGGCCAAAGCTTTAATCTCGACGCCCTGATGAAGGAACTCAAGCCGGTCTGCGTCTTTGACCGCGAAAACCCAGGCGTTTTCCGGGACAGCGGCGCTTTACGGAAAATCCTGCTTGAGTTTGTGCCCGGTCTCAATATAGAGGAGCATGGTCATGGCTATTGATGATATACCCTTTGCCCTTCCCTCCCTGGGGCCGGAAGAAGAAGCAGCGGTCATCCGGGTGCTCCGCTCGCGCTGGCTGACCACGGGCCGGGAAGCCCTGGCCTTTGAAAAGGAATTTGCCGCGTACCTTGAAAATTCAGCGATTAAAGGCGCAGATTCTAACGGTACGCCAAATACCGGCGGTACGAATACTATCGGGGAAGCAAGGGCCCTGGCGCTTAATTCGGCTACCGGCGGCCTTCACCTGGCCCTGGAAGCCCTTGGCATTGGCCCCGGCGATGTGGTACTGGTCCCTTCGTATACCTTTACCGCCAGCGCCGAGGTTGTCAGGTATCTGGGCGCCGAGCCCGTCCTGGTCGACTCGATTCCCGGCGCCTTCAATATTGATCCGGAACAGCTTGAACAAAGCATCGCGCGGCTTGAAAAAGGCCTTCCCGCCTATGAACGCCCGGGCAAAGCCGCCGGGAGTACGGGCGCGCGGAGCGGCTTTGGCCCCAGGGGAAAGCCCCGGGCAATAATCCCGGTGCATTACGGCGGGCTTCCCTGCGATATGGAAGCCATACTCGCCATAGCGCGGAAACACGGCCTCACGGTGGTAGAAGACGCCGCCCACGCCTTTCCGGCGCTGCTTCCTGACGGCAGTGTGGCCGGAACCCTGGGCGACGCGGGCGTTTTTTCGTTTTACGCCACCAAGACCATCACCACAGGCGAGGGAGGCATGGTGTTTACCCGGAACGAGGCCCTCGCAAAACGCATCGCCGTTATGCGCTCCCACGGCATAGACCGCAGCGTGTGGAACCGCTATACCGACGCCGCTTCGTCCTGGTATTATGAAGTTGTGGAACCGGGATTCAAGTACAACCTTCCCGACATTCTTGCGGCCATAGGCAGGGTCCAGCTTGGCAGGGCGGCTTCCATGCTGGAACAACGCCGCGCCATAGCGGCAAGCTACGACAGGGCCTTTGCCGGGGGACCTTTCATCATTCCGCCCAGTTCAAAAGGGGATGTGCGCCACCTCTACCCCCTTAGGCTTCAACTCGATAAAATTTCTATAAACCGGGATACTTTTATCGAAAGACTCAAGGAAAAGGGCATAGGCGCCTCGGTACACTATGTGCCCCTTCACCTGATGCCCTATTACGCGAAACGCCAGGGCCTTGCGCCTGACGATTTTCCCGAGGCGCTAAAAAATTACACCGAATGTCTTTCCCTGCCCCTGTGGCCGGATATGGGAGAAGCGCGGGTCAACAGGGTTATCAGCGCGGTGCTGGAAACAGCCGGAACAGGACAACCATGAAAGAAGAAGAAGGCCGCTTTTTTATCGGTGATTTTCATCCCCGCGGCGCCCTCGCCGCGGTAATCATACGCTCGCCCATAGCCCGGGGCCGTCTTTTGGGCATAGACTGCCCCTCCATGCCTTCATCCTATGGCCTGATTCGCGCTTCGGATATTCCGGGCAAAAACGAACTTTTCGGCAGCTCGCTTCCCATACTTGCCGGGGACAGGCTTTCCTATAAAGGCGAAGCGGTGGCCATACTCGCCGGCCCGGTACGTTCAAATCTTGAAAGCTACGCCGGGCAGATCAGGGTACAGACCGAAGCTGAAGAAGGGCTTTTTTCCCTGGAAGCCGAAAAGGCCCTGTCGTCTCGTACCGTGCGCCTGGGCGACCCGGAAACAGCCTTTGCCAAGGCGGAAACCGTTGTGGAGGGCCGTTACACTACCTGCATACAGGCCCACCTGTATTCCGGTCATCACGGGGCCGCCGCCCTTCCTTCGGGCTCCCGTCTTTTACTCTACACCGGCACCCAGTGGCCCTTTCATGTCCGCGCCGCGGCGGCCCAGACGCTCGACCTGGCGCCCAAAGACATACTGGTTTATTCTGGGTTGCTTGGGATGCACCTGGACGGCAAGATATGGTATCCCTCGCTCATAGCCAGCCAGACCGCATTGGCCGCTTTTCTCCTGAAAAAACCGGTCAAACTCCTCCTTACCCACCCGGAAGATTTTTTCTGCGCCCCAAAACGGCACAATGCGGAAATAACCATAAAAAGCGCCGTGGGGAAAAAGGGGGAGATCACCGCCACCATGGCGGAGCTTCGCGTTGATACCGGCGCGTACGGGATCTTTACCGAAGAGGTCCTGGACCGTATATGCCTGGGCGCCCTGGGCGCTTACCGCTACCAAAACCTTGCTCTTTCAGGCGCGGCCTGCCCCACCAATACGCCTCCCCGGGGGCCCTTTGCCGGTTTCGGCCTTGCCCAGGGCTTTTTTGCCGCGGAACGGCACGCCTCAAAAATCGCCGGCATCCTCCACGAGGACCCGGCGGAATGGCGGAAAAACCACGCCCTTACTTCCGGCGCGGGATTTGCCATTGGGATCAGCCCCAGGGAGCTGCCCTCCCTTGATTCGCTTTTGGACTGCGCCGCCTCAATGAGCGACTACAACCGTAAATGGGCCTCCTACGAGCTCTTGAGAAACAGCATGCAAAACCGGGAGGACTCCGGCGAAAGCTTCCGGGGCATAGGCATTGCCCTGGCCTACCAGGAAAACGGCTTTTTTTACAGCGACGAAAAGCCCTCTGTCGAATTAACCCTGGATAAAGACGGAAAACTCGAAATAAAAACAAGCATGATCAATGAAGAAGAAAACAGCCTTATATGGCGCCGTCTTGCCGCCGAGCAGCTTGCCCTGGACCTCGACAATGTAAGCGTGAGCCTCAATGCTACCGACCGGGTTCCCGATTCAGGACCGGCCTGCCTTTCGCGCTACGCGATCATGATTCCCAGACTCATAGAACTTGCCGCCGCGTCCATCAGAAAGCAGCGTTTCAGGGATCCCCTGCCCATTACGGTGCGCCGTTCAGCCAGCAAGGCCAAGGTCATAAACTGGAACAATGCGCCTATCGACCAAAACGCCCTCTCCCATCCGGGCTGGGCCGCCGGCGTGGTGGAAGTAGAAATAGACCCTGTTAGCTATATGCCCGTGGTGCGGGGCGTCTGGCTTGCCGTTGACGGCGGAAAAATAATTTCGGAAGAAAGGGCCAGGCGCAATCTAAAATTCTCCATGATTCACGCCCTGTCCTGGGCTTCGGGAGAAGAACTTTCTTATATCGAAGGAGCCATACCTGACGACGCTTCGGCCCGGTACAGCATACCCCTTGCAGCAAGCTGCCCTCCCATGGCGATAGATTTTCTGTGGAGCGATACACTTGTTTCAAAAGCTATCGAGGACCTTCCCTACAGCGTTATACCGGCGGCCTATGCCCAGGCGGTTTCCCAGGCC
>JAIRTD010000162.1 GCA_031255115.1 Spirochaetaceae bacterium
TGTAAAAGGTCGCGGGGATGGGCGTGGGCGTCGCTTGCCATGCTCCAAGTGTAGGATTTTTCTTAAACGCGAAGCAATAGCGGCGGGCGCCCTGTAAACCGCGCCTGTTATCGCCGCCGTGGTGGTGATTATCGCCGTGTATAAAGAACTCAAATGGAGGAAGCGAATTTCCGATAATAAAAGCAGCATACTTTAGAGGGAGGCGCTTTATGAAACGCTATTGTATCAGAAATGAACCGGGCAAAATTGAATTTATAGACATACTCAGGGAAACCAGCGACGGCTTTTTAATCAAGGTAACCCGTATCCGGGACGGCTACGAAAAAATAGCCGAGGACTTTATGCCCCGGCATCTTTTTAATATCTGCATCAATACCGGCTACCTTTACGAAACAAAAGACGTGGCGGTTTCGGTTGCCTGAAGGCGGCCTAAAAGGCGAGCGGCTCCGCGATACCAATCTATCAATTAAGGAGAACGCTAAAACTTCGGTTTTTTGAGCTTCTCTAGGGCTTCACTTTACCTCTATCTTTGCCGCTTCTTTTGAAGCGAGGCGCAGGCCGCCTGCTTTGAGGCCCCGGATCGCATAGTTCTGGGCCTTAAAGGTTTCGTGGGTTATCTTGAGCCTGGGCTTGGGAACATAGTGTATGGTAAAGGCAAACTTTGCCCTTGTGTCTATGAGGAGTACTTCGCTGCCTTCGGGGACCAGGGAATATTCCTTGTTCATAATCCAGCCTTCGATAACGCAGCGTTTGATATAGGGGCAGCCGTTTTCTTTGTCCTTGTAAATTATGGTGAACACGGTGGCCGAAAGTTCTTCCTTGTCGGCGACGCCGGCCCACCAGGCACCAATTCCTATAAACGCCTTGTCCGGAAGATCGCTTACCGTATAGCTTCCGTCTTTGCGGACGGCGAGTATGCGGTCAAAGGGTGATACCTCGGCTACGGTCATGCCCTGGACGGAAGTGCCCAAATAGCCGGTCTTGCCATCGTATCTAAGTTCCATGTCCTTTTTGACTACTTCCTTTACATCTACCTTGTCGAAGCTTCCGACCTTGGTTTTCCTCGCCCCCTTGCCCAGTTCGGCGTTGGCTTTTATTTTATCAATGATCCCGTCAAGGAAAGAAACGGCATAGGCCACTATGTTTTTAAGGTGGCTGTTTATCTGTTTGATCCGGCCCTGGATTTCCTGCATCTCCTCTCTGGCCTTGTTAATGTCGTAGAGGGATATGCGGCGTATGGGTATCTTGAGCAGGTGGTCGACGTCGTCGGCGCTGACCCCCCGGGGGCCTACTTCCTTGGCAAAGGGCTTAAAACCGGCGATAACCGCGTCATGGACCCCTTTGGCGGTTTTCATTTTTTCGATTGCCTTGTAGATGCGTTCTTCAATAAAAATCCGTTCAAGGTTGCGGAGGTGGAGTTTGTCAAGGAGTTCTTTCTTTTCGAGTTCGAGCTCTTTGGTAAGAATCCGTACCAGTTGTTTGGCGTGGTGCTTGATTATTGCGGTAACGGTCATCACCTGGGGGAGGCCGTCTTTTATCACTAAAAGATTTACCGAGATGGATTGTTCACATTCGGTAAAAGCGTACAGGGCGTCGACGGTTTCTTCGGCGTAGCATCCTCTGGCGAGTTTTACTTCGATTTCGGCGTTCTCGGTGGTAAAATCATTGAGGGACTGTATCTTGATACGCCCGGCCCTGGCGGCGCTTTCTATGCTGTTGATGAGGCTCTCGGTGGTTGAACCAAAGGGCAGTTCCCGTATGACTACCCGCTTGGGGTCAGATGTGTCTATCTTTGCCCGCACCAGCACCCTGCCGTTCCCGTCCCGGTAATCGGATACATCCACCAGGCCACCGGTGGGAAAATCAGGGTAGAGCTCGAATTTTTTGCCCAAAAGACAGGCCTTTTCGGCTTCAAGAACTTCCACAAAATTGTGGGGCAGTATTCTCGTGGACATGCCGACGGCAATGCCCTCGGCGCCCATGACCAGAACCACCGGCACTTTCGCGGGATAAAGCACCGGCTCCCTGTTTCTGCCGTCATAGGAATCCACCATGGGAGTGAGTTTTGGATGGTAAAAAATTTCTTTGGACAGGGGCGTGGCCCGGCATTCAATATACCGCGCCGCGGACGCCTCGTCGCCGGTAAGTATATTGCCGAAATTCCCCTGCCGGTCGATAAAGTAATCTTTATTTGCCAATACCACCAGGGCCGAACCTATGGAAGCGTCGCCGTGGGGATGGTACTTCATGCAGTGGCCGACCACATTGGCGACCTTGTGGAATTTGCCGTCGTCCATTTCAAAAAGCGAATGGAGTATGCGCCGCTGTACCGGCTTTAAGCCGTCTTCGAGATCGGGAATGGCCCGGTCCTTGATAACATAGGAGGCGTATTCGAGAAAATTCCGGTCAAAGAGGTTCTTGATGTATGCCATGATTTACCCGGCGTCGCTCATAAGGTTCTTCATAATATAGTCCCGGCGCTCCGGGGTATTTTTTCCCATATAAAAATTGAGTACCTGGGGAACCGCCTTGAGGGCGTTAATGGATACCGGCACAAGGCGCATGTCCTCGCCGATAAACTGGCCGAATTCTTTTGGGTTGATTTCGCCCAGGCCCTTAAAGCGGGTTACTTCGCTCTGGGCGCCCAGTATCTTTAGCGCCTCGTCCCGCTCCCGTTCATTGTAGCAGTACCGGGTCTCCTTTCTGGTACGCACCCTAAAAAGGGGCGTCTCAAGTATAAAAACCTTGCCGCCGGTAACGAGTTCTTCAAAATATGAGAGGAAGAACGTAAGCAGCAGATTCCTGATATGAAAGCCGTCAAAGTCCGCGTCGGTGGCGATGACGATACGGGCGTAGCGGAGCCCATCGACATCGTTTTCTATGCCCAGGGCCATCATCATATTGTACAGTTCTTCGTTCTTGTAAATGGCCACCCGTTTTTTGCCGAATACGTTTTCGACCTTGCCCCTGAGGGCAAAGATGGCCTGGGTCATTACATCGCGGCTTGACACCATGGAACCGGCGGCGGAATCTCCTTCGGTAATAAAAATCGTAGACTCTTCGCCGTTTTTGCCGTCTTCGAGGTGGTACTTGCAGTCCTTGAGTTTGGGTATTTTGAGGGCGATTTTTTTTGCCGCTTCCCTGGCTTCTTTCTTGACGGTGTTAAGTTCGGTCCTGAGTTTTTCGTTGGCGATGATTTTCAGTTCCAGCTTTTTTCCGGCTTCCACGTTTTTGTGAAGCCAGTCCTCTACCGCTTCCCTTGTTTTTTGAACTATCCAGGTTCTGATGTCGGAATTCCCCAGCTTGTTCTTGGTCTGGCTCTCAAAGACAGGATTTTTGAGCTTGACCGCCACGGCGGCAAGGGCGCCTTCGCGTATGTCCTCGCTGCGGTAGTCTTTCTTAAAGTAAGCCTGTATGCCCTTGAGAAAGCCTTCCTTAAAGGCCGAAAGATGGGTTCCGCCGTCGGAGGTAAACTGGCCGTTGACAAAGGAAAAATATTCTTCGCCGTAATTGGCCGTATGGGTAAAGGCGAATTCAATATGTTCGCCCTTATAGTAGCCAATGGGGTACAGGCAGGCGTCGCCGGTTTCTTCTTTAAGAAGGTCATAGAGGCCCATGCGGGACATATAGGATTTTCCGTTAAGCGCAAGGGTGAGCCCCGTATTGAGGTAGGCGTAGTTCTGGATACGCTTTTCGATAAATTCAAGGTTGAACTGATAATCGGTAAAGATCTCGTTGTCAGGGACAAATTCAACAAAGGTTCCGTTTTTCTGCCTGGTCTTGAGCTTGCCTTTGCGCTGGTTTTTAATTACCCCGCGCTCAAAAACCGCTTCGGCAAATTCGCCGTCCCGGACAGCCACCACCCGGAAGTAGGAGGACAGGGCGTTGACCGCCTTGGTTCCCACGCCGTTAAGGCCCACGGAAAACTGGAACACGTCGTCATTGTATTTTGCGCCGGTATTGATCACCGACACACATTCCACAAGCTTGCCCAGAGGAATGCCCCGGCCAAAATCCCTGACCCGGGCCTTGCCGTCTTTGACTTCAACCTCGATGAGTTTGCCGTTCCCCATGATGAATTCGTCGATGCCGTTATCAATTATCTCCTTGAGCAGCACATAAATACCGTCGTCAGGATTGGAACCGTCGCCCAGACGGCCTATATACATCCCGGTTCTCAGCCGTATATGTTCAAGGGAAGAAAGGGTCTTTATCTTTGACTCGTCGTAGATTTTGCCGCCTGCGGCGCGGGGCTCCGCCGCCTGAACCACGGTTTTTGCGGCACTTTTTGCCGGTTTTGCCCTGGCGGAAACGGCCTTTTTGGGGGCCGGCTTGCTTTTTGCGGCCTTTGCCGGGGCGGAACGGGCTTTTATAGCCTCGGCCCTGGCCCTAAGCGAAGCGGTTTTTCCGGTTTTTTTTGCTTTTACTCCTGATTTGCCCATTATAACTCCCATAATATATTCAAATTATAGTATATAGGAAAGATATTTCCCTTGACAATCCGCCTTTAGCGATTCATCATAGAGCATCAGCATATTTGTGCGAATTGCGCTTCAAGGAGACCGTACATGAGCTACACGAGTGATAAAATCAAAAATGTTGCCATTGCCGGACACGGGGGGACAGGAAAGACCACCCTCTTTGAGGGCCTGCTCCATGCCGGCGGAGTGATTTCCAAAGTTGAAGCCGTTGAATCCGGTAAAACTGTTTCGGATTATACTTCTGAGGAAATAGACCGGAAGATTTCGATTCATGTGGCTATGGGCCATGTGGACCGGGACGGCAAAAAAATCAACCTTCTGGATACGCCCGGATCTTCCGACTTTTCTGGAGATGTTATTCTCAGTTTTCGCGCCGCCGAATTTGCCCTGCTCACCGTGGGCTCGTCGTCGGGCGTTCAGATAGAAACCGTCAAGCTCTGGCGCAATCTTGAAACGCGGGAAAAGCCCCGGGGCGTTTACGTTACCCGCATGGATGACGAAAGGGCTGATTTTGCCAAAGCCGTCGCCGATGTAAAAGAAAAATTCAAGATTGAACCGGTGGCCCTTACCCTGCCCATGGGAGCGGGGTCTTCCTACAAGGGCGTTATCAGCCTCCTTGATGAAAAAGCCTATTTTGTCCAGGACGGGGCCCTCGAAAAAGCGGGAGAGATTCCCGCCGAATTCAAGGACCAGGTGGCCGCCGCGCGGGAAAAACTCATCGAGGCGGCGGCAGAGGGCGACGATACCCTCATGGAAAAATACATCGACCAGGGTTCGCTGACTCCCGAAGAAATGCACACCGGCCTTGTCGAAGCCCTGGCCGAGCATAAATTTGTCCCCGCCTTTTGCGGAAGCGCGGTAAAGGCCTCGGGCCTCATTCCCTTCCTTGATTTTATCGCCGCCGCGGGGCCCGCGCCCTGTTCGGCCCATGATACGGTTAAAGAGGGAGACGAGGCAAAGCCCGTGGCAATCGATCCGGAAAAACCCCTGGCCGCCCTGGTCATTAAAACCAGTTATGACCAGTTCTCCGGAAAGCTCTCGTGGATTAAAGTTATACGGGGCAAGCTTTCGGCTGATTCTGAATTTTACAATGTTACCGAAAATAAAAAAGAAAGGATAGGCAAGCTCTATACCTGCCAGGGCAAAAAACTTGAAGAAGAAAAGGAATTTTACGCCGGCGACATAGGCATACTCACCAAGTCCGCCTCGCTAAAAACCAATGACAGCATTACCAGCGCCGACAGCCCGCTGCACTTTATGCCCCTCCGTCTTCCCGAACCGGTACACTCCGTGGCGGTAAACGCCGTGCAGAAAAAAGACGACGACAAACTCGGCGAATTCCTTGTCAGGGCCACAGAGGAGGACCTTACCTTCCGGTATCACTTTAACACCGAAACCAAGGAGACGGTTATCTCCGGCATGGGCGAACTGCATGTCAATATCATACTCGACAAGATAAAGCAGAACCAGAAGATAGAAATAGCCACCCATGTACCCCGTATCGCCTACCGGGAAACCATTACCAAGAAGTCAGGCGCCGAGTACACCCACAAAAAGCAGACCGGCGGCCACGGCCAGTACGGAAAGGTAGTGCTCGAAATCGCCCCCCTCCAGCGGAGCGAAGGCTACAATTTTATCAACGCCATCTTCGGCGGGGCGGTTCCCAAAAACTACATACCCGGCGTGGAAAAGGGCGTTGCCGAAGGCATGGCCCGTGGAACCATGGCGGGCTATCCGGTCGTCGATGTGGAAGTAAAGATCGTAGACGGCAAATACCACCCGGTTGATTCTTCTGAATTATCCTTTAAGCTCGCTTCCCGGAACGCCTTCCGCGAGGCCATGAAACAGGCCTCCCCCACCCTCCTCGAACCCATCACAAACCTTACGGTTTTTGTCGAAGACAAATACCTGGGCGACGTAATGTCGGACCTTTCGGGCAAACGGGGCAAGATACTGGGGCAGGATTCGGCGGGCGGCATAGGCGAAATCAAGGCCCAGGTTCCCCAGGCAGAACTGCTGCGGTATTCCATAGACCTCCGTTCCATCACATCGGGAACCGGGTCCTTCAGCGTGGAATTTGACCACTACGCCCCCATATCGGGCAAGATAGCCGACGACGTTATCAAGGCGGCGGAAGCCTTTAAGGTACAGGAGGCTGACGAATAACGCAGGAACTGTCCTGACAAATAACGCGGGGACTGTTCGGGCAAATACGGACGGCGCCCGTTCCAATGCGGCCATTGCCGCGGGTTAAAGCCTGACCCGGCTTTGACCTTTTAAAAAGGAGGCTCCGCCTGACCGTTTGAAAAAATGGTCAGGCGGTTTTTTTTAGCGGACTACCGTAACGGCGTTACTACGCAAAACATTATGCGCAATGCGTGTAAAATCTTGTTTCATTATTTAAAACGTGACAAAAATTCAATATATGCTGATAATGAACCAGTTGTATGACAAAATCTTCTAAAAACCCAACGGGGGTTTTCGGAAGAGCCATACTTTATCTGTTTTCAGGGTAATCCTGAGGGGAACCGTAGAGGGGGTACAAATGAAGAAACTTGTTTTTGGGATCTCGTCTCTGATAGTCATAACCGGTCTTGTACTTTCCAGTGTACGCTGCCAGACCTTTAAGTCTGCGGAAGCTGAAGTATACAACGCCGATCTTGTCATTGTCGGCGGCGGCTGGTCCGGTACGCTGGCCGCATTAAAGGCCGCCGAAACCAATCTCAAAGTCGTTGTTCTTGAAAAAGAATCCGCCCTAGGCGGAGGCACTGCCTTCCTGGCCGTAAATACCGCATGGGGAAACCCCAGGGCCCAGGCCGACG
>JAIRTD010000187.1 GCA_031255115.1 Spirochaetaceae bacterium
GCGTTCTACCGCCTCGATAAGGCCTATATTGCCTTCATCAATAAGATCAAGGAGAGAAAGTCCCCGGTGCTGGTATCCTTTGGCTATGGAAACCACCAGGCGGAGATTTGAATTGATCATCATATTTTTATAATATTTGAGTTGCTCTTCCAACTCAGCCTTACCCTTGGTATAGTTGTCCGGCGTTTTGCCGTCCTGATTGTCCTTTACCATGGATTCAAGTAGTTCCCTCGTGGTGAGTATTTTTTCTCCTATTGCCTGTTCTTCCTGAGCGGTGAGCAAAGGGAATTTAGCAATTTGCTTAAAGTACACAGCCAGTGGATCTGTTTCTTTATAGATTTTTGTTTTGCGTTCTTTCCTGCCGGACGAACGTTCCGTCGTAGTATTCGGCATTGTTTTTAACATGATCATATCCTCATAAATCCCTATTTATACTATAACCTGAAACAGTTTCAAACTATGGTATCTTGAAACCGCCGGCTGCACCGCGAAACCGGGAGGGTCGCGGAATGGTTGAAAGACGCTAGCTTCGGGGAGCGCCCGCCGGATCAATGGGACTGTTATTCCGGTATACCAGGAAAAAAAGCTGTGGTTTAAGAGACACAGCGTCTATACCCAGGTTTCCCAGTTCAGTCCCCGGATTTACCCGGTCGCCCTCCTTCACTGTAAGACTTTCGCAGCCTCCGTATACGTATAAATATCCTCCCGTTCTCTGAACTATCGCTACTTTTCCAAAACCACGGTAGGGCCCGGCCGATACAACCGTACCCTGGGTAAGACTCCTGACCGTCTCGGAATGTTCCCCCATGAGCATGACTCCGTAGAGCTTGCCGGTCATGTAGGACACTTCCCTGGCGCTTACCGGCCAGCGTATTGAGCGGTCAACGGCGCGCTGTACTGTCTGCCGGGCCGAATCATCCGAAGATGTTCCGGCGCTTGTTGTCCGGGGTCCGGACTCGACAGGCGCGGGACCGGAGCTCTGCCGCACCGGTACGTTAAGCACTGTACCTTCCCGTAGTACCGAATTCCCGGAGAGATTATTGGCGGCTCGCAGCGCGTCAAGACTTACCTCATAGCGCCGGGCCAGGCCGTAGAGGGTTTCGCCTCTGGCCACCCGGTGCTCAATATGGCCTGAACTCTCCGCGCCCTGTACGGTAACGGAAGCGCCTTCCGGCCTTCTGGATATTCTGAGCCGCTGCCCTACCTGGAGCGTCCGGGGATCGCTTATGCCGTTAAGGGCAAGCATCTCCTCCTGATTGACTCCGTATCTCCGGGCTATGGAATAAACCGTCTCCCCCTTCTCCACAATATGGACCGTCTCCTCAGCGGAAACGGACAGGCAAAAGAGGACTAGCGCCAAACCTAATGCGCGGTATCGATGGTTCATATACGCACATTATCGGTTTTTAAACCATTTCTCATTACCTGTCATTTTTTATAGGCCGGAATAAGAAAAAGCACAAGCAAAATGTTCATTTCGGAAGAAGAACGTTGAAATAATATTGTTTTTATTGTAATAAAACACAAAGGAGACTCATTTGGCTGTCGAAATCGAATTAAAAGCATGGGTTGACGACCCGGAAAGCGTAAAAAAGCGGATTCCCCAGGGGGCAAAATACCTCGGTTCCTTTGAAAAAGCCGATCAATACTGGAATATTCCCCCTGAATACGGCGTTGGAACGAATTTTCCCTCTGGAATACGGGTACGAAACGAACTAAAAACCGTAAAAGAACCTGTACGCCGCTCCTTTGTCTGCTTCAAAATAAAAGAAAGACGGGACGGCATCGAAGTCAATGATGAAAGGGAGTTTGAAGTCTCCGATTCCGGGCTTTTTACCGAATTGCTCGAAAGGCTGGCTCTTGTCCGGGCTCAGGCAAAAACCAAGACCGGCTGGGCCTGGGAATATGAGGGCATTACCATAGAGTTGGCCTTTGTGGCCGGCCTCGGCTGCTTTGTCGAACTCGAAATACTTTCCCCGGCGGGAGACGACGGCGCTGTTGAGGCCGGGAGAAAAAGACTGCTCGCGCTCCTTGCCGTGTTGGGCATAGCGGAAGACAAGATAGAACGGCGCTACTATACTGAAATGCTTCAAAAATGATACTATTTTTGATAACAAACGGAGCGGTAAGCAGTGGCGGAAACAAGCTATAGACGGCCCAGTTGGGATGAATATTTTATGGAAGTCTGTGACGCGATAGCCAAACGGGCTACCTGCGACCGGGGAAGATCCGGCTGCGTCATCGCAAAGGACAATCAACTCCTGGTAACCGGCTATGTGGGGGCGCCTGCGGGACTGCCCCACTGCGATGAGGCCGGACACCAGTTAAAAAAGATGCTCCACGAAGACGGTTCGGTTACCACCCACTGCGTCAGGACCGTACACGCCGAACAGAACGCCATCTGCCAGGCGGCAAAACGGGGCATAGCCATTCAGGGCGCCACCCTGTACTGCCGCATGACCCCGTGCAGGACCTGCGCCATGCTGATCATAAACTGCGGCATAACCAGAGTCGTCTGCCAGCGCCGCTACCATGACGCGGGAGATTCTGAAGCGATGTTCGCCCTGGCGGGAATCACCCTTGAATATGTTCACGACGAGGTCCAGCAGTACGAAGGTCAATAGGAAGTACCATGAAAAATTCCATACAAAAAGAGTTAAATCCCCTTGTTATCCTCTGCGTTGTTCCGCTTTTCATCATAAACACGGCCATGCACTGGATACTCATAAGCCGCTATCCCCTGGAACCGGGGCTAAAAGAAGCGGCGGGCCTTTTTATCCGGGGAGGAATTATCAACATTCTTGTCGCGGCGGCCCTGGCCGTATATGTTTTTTTGGCCCGAAGATCCGTACAGGATGATTTATCCGGCGCGCTCAGCGAAAAAATTTCCGGCGGGGATTACGGAAAGCTCGCCGCCCTGGAAGGAGAAGGAGAAGCCAGAGACTCGCTGCGAAAGCTGGGAAAAGATATCCTCGCCTTCAAACGCCGTCTGGAGGATATGGAAAAAACCGAAGTCCTCATCAAGGCCGCCCGCAATGAGCGGGACGCGGTCTTTTCTTCGGTGGAAAAAGTACTCACCGAAACAGGAGACGGCTTTACCCGCCTTGAAGAACTTGCCAAAAATTCTTCGGACGCGGCGGAAGACATGAAAAACCAGCTTAACGGTTTTGAGGAAACAAGCGGGAGGCATGCCGGACTCATTCAGGCGTCCGAAACGGCCCTGACCGCCCTGCTTGAGCGGAACAGCGGCCTTGCGGAAAAACTCGGCGTCAGCGCCGCTTTAGCCGAAAAAATCAGAGCGGCCGTACAGGAAGGCGGGGACAGCCTCGAAAACACCCATGACCGTATCGCCGCCGTTTCCAAAGATATAGAAAATATTACCGAGATTACCCAGATCATCAACCAGATATCCGAACAGACCAATATACTGGCCATGAACGCCGCCATAGAAGCGGCTCACGCGGGCGAAGCCGGCCGGGGCTTTGCCGTAGTCGCCGATGAAGTCAGGAAGCTGGCCGATTCCACCCGGGAAAACGCCCGGCGCATACAGGAAGAAGTTTCGGGCCTGACCGGCCAGATCCGGGAAGCACTGGAAGCAAGCGAAGTATCTTCAAAATTTTTAAGCGAAGTTACCGGAAACATAGATACCTTTTCAGGAGACATCAGCGCCCTAAACGCCGAAGCGCGGGCCAACCGGGAAGAAACCGGGATAGCGTCGTTTAAGGATTCCCTTGACCTGGCCCAAAAGGTACGGGACGAAGCCGCGGAACTGGCCAGGCAGCAGCAATTTTTTGGCAGCGCCGCGCGCGAGCTGCGGGATTTTTCCGAAAAGACCAAAAAGAACATAGCCGAAATTCATTCAGGGATACGCGACGCCATCGAAAAAACCGAAGAACTTGACCAGCGCGGCGCCATACTGCGGGCAGCCCTTGAGGGTTTTCAAACTGAAGAAAGACCTTCTCCCGAAGCTGCGCGCGGTTCAGCCATCGGGGGCCAGCTTTCCGCTTCCTTCAAGGTGAATGTGATAGAACCTTCACCTGGCAAAGCGGCTGAACCGTCTCCCTTCAAGGTGAAGGAGACTGAGTCGTCCCCTGATGAAGAGGCCGCGGCTTCTCTTCCTCAATATGACTTGCGGGGAGTGGCGGTAAAATATCCGCCGCGGACCATATTCTAAAAAGTCATTCCAGGGCAATACGGTATTTCAGGTACAGTTCCTCAAGGGTGTTCCTCGGGCCCGGCGCGCCGGTGCGGTTTCTCATAAGGGCGGCATCCCTGCGGTCAACATAAAAATCATAAATGGCCCGGGGGTCGTTGGAAGCAACCTTGGT